>JBJEDP010000193.1:0-5213 GCA_051872175.1 Candidatus Limisoma sp. | reverse complement strand
CGATCTGTTATTGGTCTGAAAATCGACAACAACTTCGAAAACGATAACGAAATCATCGACGACGAATTCGACGACGAATTCGACGACATCGCCGAAGCCGACAAAGACAACAAAACCGAACGCGTCGGCAACGACGACGACTTCGACGACGATGACGACTATATCACCCCGCCGTCGCAGATTCGCCGCCGTCGCCTGCGCATCGCTCTTTGGGCTATCGCCGCAGTAGTGATTGTCTTCGCATTCGTCAAAATCGTAATGCTCGGACGCACCGTCGACGAAGGAAACGTTCGCGCTTTCGCTATCTCACTCGAGAAAAAAGGCTTGATTTTCGACTCCTACGAAGGCGAATTCGCCTACGAAAACACGCCCGACAGCCTAATACGCTTCAGCGTGACCGACGCAAAAGTCGGAAAATATATCTACCGAATAATGCAGACCGACAGCGTTCTGCTCCTCTCCTACCGCCGCTACCGCGCCGCAATGCCCTGGCGCGGCGAAACCAAGACCGTGGTCTACCAAGCTCTCGCCGTCGACCGCGTAACGCATAATCCCGCGCCCGAAAAGAAAGAAACGAAAGAATAGCTTAACCGGGCACACAATGAAACGACCGGCAACATACGCAGCACTCCTTACGGCTCTGACGCTCATCGTTGCCTCGCTTTCGTGCAGCCAATCAGACACACCCGACACCACCGACGAAATCGTCGACTTCTGTTGGCTGTACGCACAAAATCATCCCGACGGATTTACCCTCCGACTAACCGACATGACAGCACCCGCCGAGGGCATCGTTGCATCGTATGCCGCCACACAAAACAGCTTCGGCAAAGACGGATTGCGACGCGCCGTCGTGCACGCACTCGAGCACCACAAAGTCGTCGGCGGATGGCTTAACACCGATAACCGGCTATATTACTTCGACAGCGACACAATCTTCGAAGAATCAGCACTCAGCGAAGCAATCGAATGGGCGCGCAAAAACAACCAACAATCAATCTACATCCTATCAACCCAAGAAACCGTCGAAATCGACTAAAAAACCTGCCAAAAAAACGAAATCACACAAATATTTTAACCAAAATTTTGCACAATTAAAAATTTATTATACTTTTGCAACTGTAAATCACCCCATTAAAGGTATTTTTTTTCACACTTATTTAACTAAATTCTTATGGCATTCTTTATTATTTTGGCAATCGCCATTGCAGTGTTTATCATTGCAGCAGAATGGAAATTGTTCTCGAAAGCAAACCAACCGGGCTGGGCAATCTTCATTCCCATCTACAACGTATTAGTGCTCCTGAAAGTTGCAAAAATGAGCTGGTGGAATATCCTTCTGTTGCTCATTCCTGTTGTAAACATCGTAATTACATTCATGATTTACATCAATGTCGCAAAGAACTACGGCAAAGATGCAGGATTCGGAGTCGGCTTGGTATTACTTCCGATTATCTTCATCCCCGTCATTGCCTTTGGCAGTGCAGTTTACGTTGACAACCGCGTAGAAGCAGCAGCCGCTTAATCGCAACAACGTAGAAACGAAAAAACCGAGCGTGGCAACAACCGCCAACGCTCGGTTTTCTTGTATCCGAGATTACTTTATCTTCTTGAGCGGTAGACGGGACTCGAACCCGCGACCCTCGGCTTGGGAAGCCAATGCTCTACCAACTGAGCCACTACCGCAATTATTACGCCCCGACGACTGTCGCTCCGAATTTCGCCTCACACGACTGTCGAATGCTTTGCCGAAAGGGCTTGTGCTTTTTGCGTTGGCAAAAGTAATATATTTTTTCGGTGCGCCAAAGTTTCGCGGCTAAAAATCGCCGCACGCCGGCAAAAATGCAACGAAAATGCAGGCTACATCATCGGCGGGCGTCCGGGCATGCCCATCGGCGCTCTTGTCGGTCCGCCGGGTTCACCCGGACCGGGACCGTAACCGCCGTAGTTGAAGTCTTTTTCCGACGAACCTTTGCCGAAGATGGAGAATTTGTAGGCAAACGTGAGCATAAAGTAGCGCGTCACGGTGTTGTATTCGTTATCGGTAATGTAGTTTGCCGTGACGGTGCGCGATATGTTAAGTTTCTGGCGCAGAAGGTCGTAGGCTTTCACGGTGAGCGTCGCACATTTGTTTTTGAGGAATTGGTAGCCGATTGATGCGTTCCAGAGCCATTGCTCGTTGTCGTAGCCTTCGGAGTAGCCGCTGGTGCCGCTATACGAGAGGTCGGACGAGAGCACGAGCCCGAACGGCGCATAGTAGTTGGCATTGAGCGTCGAGCCGTAGGTATGGATGTTGCGGTCGGCGGAAGTTTGCACGGAGTTGCGCGCCACTTGCAGGTTGTAGTACGGGCGTAGTTCGATGTCGACGAGTCCGTTGCGGAAGGCGATGCTCGGCGTTTCGCTGAGCGTCGTCGAACCGCTGTGGTTTATCAAGCCGTTGTTGTAGCCGACGGTGCGGTTATAGCGAATGAACAGGTTGTTCGAGAAGTGCCAGTTGCGGTTTTTGAACGGCGTGGTGAACATCGACATTGCGTTAGCCGACCATGCGCCGTTGACGTTTTCGTAGGTGGTGGTCTGCACGCCTTTGTCGTCGAAGTTGGTGCGCGACACGATGCTGTTTTGCACCATCGTGAAGCCAGCCATTGCCATTATGCTGCGCTGCGACTCCTGGTTGTAGTTGTTGTAGCGGATGTTGAAGCGATGGGTGAACGACGGTACGAGCGAGGGATTACCTTGAACGAGTTTCATCGGGTCGGACTTGTCGAGGACGGGTTGCAATTGCGAAATCGTCGGCGATGTCGACATTCCGCGATAGTCCACGCCGAGGCTGTTTTGCTTGGAGAACATGTAGCGGAATCGCATGTACGGCGAGTAGTTCCACGTCCAGTTTGAGGGGATGTTGCGCTCGGGGTTGTAGAGGTCTTCGCTGCGCATCATCACGGGGTCGACGCTGAAGCCGACGTTGAGACGATATTTCTTGGTCGACTGTTGGATGCCGACGCGGACTTGTTGGTCGAACTGCTCGTTGCGGAAGCGGTTGCTGAGTTCGTCGTTGAGCTCGTAGTCGGCAGAAAGGTCGTCGGCAAGGGTGCGTGCCACGACGGGATTTGTCAGGATACCGCGAGCGGCGAGCGCTTTGGTTGCCTCGTCGGGGTCGTAGACGGTCGTGAGGTCGTAGACGAGCTTGTCGGCGTTGTTGAAGTAGTAGTTCATGCGGTAAGAAAGTGTCCAGAAGAGGGCTTTCTTAAGGTCGCCGATAGGCTCTTTCCAGGTCAGACGAGCACCGACGCGGCTTGACCATTGATGGTTGTCGGTATATTGGTCGTAGTTGTCTTCCTCGGAAACGTCGCCGGTGAGTTCGTCAAAGAAACGGTTGACGGCTTGCGACGTTTCGTCTTCGACGGTGTTGCTGAAGCGGTAGGTCACTTGCGCGCTGAACGAGCGTCCGCGACGGCGCTTGAAGTTGCGGTTATACACGATTTGTGCGCCGAGGTCGTAGCTTGTACCGTCGCTCGCCGAGTAGGTTTGGCTTTCGTTGACTTGCTTTGTGCGGTCGATATAGCCGTAAAGTTGCGACGATTCGTTGCTGTAGGAGTCGTTGACGCTGAGCTTGAAGTTGGGGCGAAATTCGAAGATGTTAAACGAGTCACGCTCCCACTTCATACGGAAGTTTCCGGTGAAGTTATGTGTGCGGTCGCGTGCCGCATTGTCGGCGGTTTCGAGCGATGTGGAGTCTTGCAGAATGTATTGTTTGCTCGACGAACTTACGGTCTTTTGGTTTGAATGTGAATACATTACATCGCCACCCACGCGGAAGACGTTCGACTTGCCGACGTTGAAGTTTATGCCGAAACTTTGTGCTGAGTTGACGCCGTTGACGCCCCCGAAACGGCGGAAGCGCCCTGCTCCTTGGTTGGTAAAACCGGGGTCGTTGATGTTGTTAAGGTTGCCCAACAGGCTGAATTGGTTTTTGTCGACGAAACGGTTGACCATAAAGTTGCCCATATATCGGTCGTCGGTGCCGTAGCCCGCCAAAGCGTTGCCGAACCAGCCGCGTTTCATACCTTTTTTCACCGTGAGGTTGATGACGGTCTCGTCTTCGCCGTCGTCCACGCCGGTAAGCCGCGCCAAGTCGCTCTTGCGGTCGATAACTTGCAGTTTGTCGACCATATCGACGGGGATGTTTTTCGACGCCACTTTAGCATCGTCGGTAAAGAAGTCTTCGCCGTCGACGAGTATTTTGGTGATGGTTTTACCTTGTGCGGTAATCGAGCCGTCGCTGCCCACTTCGACGCCGGGAAGGCGCTTAAGCAGGTCTTCGACCACGGCGTTCGGCTGCGTCTTGTAGGAGTCGGCGTTATATTCCACGGTGTCTTGCGCCACTTTCACTTCGGTCTTTACGCCGATAACCTCCGCCTCTTTGAGCACTATCGTATTGGCAGCCAGCGCAATAGTGTCGACGCGCAGTCGTGCATCCGCCATGCGAATGTTGACGCCGGCGGTGCGATAACCCAGATAGGACGCTTCGACGATGTAGCGCCCGCGCGAAAGCCCTTTGAGCGAAAAACGCCCGTTGACGTCGGAAACGCAGCCGTTGACGTATGCGCTGTCGCGCTGATTGAGTATGCGTATTGATGCATTTATCAGTGGACTTTTGTCTGCCTTGTCGACAACATATCCGTAAATCTCGGCAGCCTGAACCGCTATAACACAACTTACAGCCACCATTAATAGTATCAAAATTCTTTTCATTCGTTTCTTTAGTCGTTTTACAAATATTAGACACGCAAAGTCGCCGAAAGTTAACGACCCGGCATTTTTTTGCAAAAAATTAACTTTACAATGTCTCGATGTACAAAAACGCTGCAAAGTTAGGCAATTCCCCCGCCATAAACCGACGAAAAAATGCTAAATAATTCTAAGAGTATATTTTACGACAAGCTAAAAATCCTCGAATCATCGACATCCTCTCACCTCTTACAATGCCAAGATGCCAGCTCGAAGAGCTTGCAACTTGACGACAACCCTATTCGCTCCGCACCCATGCTCGGTCGCACCGAGGCGCGACCCTACCGCGGGCGGCATCATTTGTGGTGTATTATGCTGATTATCAACATAGTATGGTCGCGGCTCGGTGCGACCTATCATGGGTGCTGAACAAACGAGAATCCACAGCGTGTCGAAGATACGCTGTGGATGGGAGCGTCGGAGAC
>JBJEDP010000192.1:0-5241 GCA_051872175.1 Candidatus Limisoma sp. | reverse complement strand
CTCTCGGCGTCAATAATATGCTATTAAAAATAAATATTGCAGGGTTAAATAAATAATATTGCTTTCTCAGCCTTTTTCTGTGGCAAAGTTAATTCATTATTTTCAAATTATATAGGACTAATCCACAAAAGATTTGTCAAAAAAGGTGAAATTAACAAATTTTGTGGTTAATATCCTGTATAGTTATGCGGTGTAATGCTTTTAAGCTCGGATTTAACTTCGTCAGACACATTGAGAGTGTCGATAAAGTCGGAAATGCTTTGAGCATTGACTGTAGAATTGGTACGCGTCAAGTTTTTAAGCGTTTCGTACGGTTTTTCATAACCTTCGCGGCGCAAAATCGTTTGAATGGCTTCGGCTACCACGCTCCAAGTGTTGTCGAGGTCGTGGTTGATGGCGTCTTGGTTAAGGATTAGTTTGCGAAGACCTTTAAGCGTGCTTTGGATGGCTATGACGATATGTCCCATAGGCACACCCACGTTTCTGAGCACTGTCGAATCGGTCAAATCTCGTTGCAGACGCGAGATTGGTAATTTGCCGGAAAGGTGGTTGAGTATGGCATTCGCCACGCCGAGGTTGCCTTCCGAGTTCTCGAAATCGATGGGATTTACCTTGTGAGGCATTGCCGACGAACCGACTTCGCCTTGCTTGATTTTCTGCTTGAAATATTCCATTGAGATATATTGCCAAAAATCTCTGTCAAGGTCGATGATGATGGTGTTGATTCTCGACAGTGTGGCGAACAAAGCAGCCAAGTTGTCGTAGTTGCTGATTTGGGTTGTCCACATTTCTCTTTGGATGCCGAGCTTATCTTTGAGGAAATTGCCGGCGAACGTCAGCCAATCGTATTCGCCGAATGCGATGTGGTGAGCATTGAAATTGCCGGTTGCACCACCGAATTTGCCGCTAATAGGCACATTCTTAAGCTGCTCGATTTGTTGCTCCAAGCGATAGGCGAACACTTTGATTTCTTTACCCAATCGAGTGGGTGATGCCGGCTGTCCGTGCGTTTTCGCCAACATAGGGATGTCTTTCCATTGTTCGGCATAAGTATTGAGCAACTCCGTCAGTTCCGTAATCATTGGAAGGTAAACCTCGTTGATTGAGTCCTTGATGAGCATCGGCACGGAGGTGTTGTTGATGTCTTGAGAGGTTAAGCCGAAGTGGATAAATTCTTTGTATTTTTCTAATCCGAGATTGTCGAAATGTCGTTTTATAAAATATTCAACAGCCTTTACGTCGTGGTTGGTTATTGCTTCGATGGATTTGACTTCGTTAGCATTATCGAGAGTAAAATTGTTGTAGATGTCTCTTAGATTGGAGAATAGATTCTTGTCGAAATCGGATAACTGAGGAAGCGGGATTTCGCACAGCGCAATGAAATATTCTATTTCAACTTTAACGCGGTAGCGAATTAGTGCAAATTCAGAATAGTAATTGTCGAGAATTTCTGTTTTGTTGCGATAGCGACCATCTATCGGAGATATCGCAGTAAGGGGACAAAGTTCCATAACTGTTATTTGGTTTTGGTGCAAATTTACGCAAAAATAATGATATATTATAGTCCTTGACAATGTTTTTAGTTTTGTCAGCAAAATTTATTCGACGATTTTGCGTACCTTTGTGGAAATAAAAATAACGACATGAAAAAAATCATATTTTATATACTTCCGATTTTCTGCTTTGCATCATTTCTGACATCGTGCAACGATGACGAGCCGATAGCGCCGTGCGACAAAACCATATTTATGTATTTCCCGTGGTCGACCGACCTGACTTACTACTTCCAGACGAATATTACCGATATGGAAGGTGCTATAAGGAAAGCGGCAATTCCCGGCGAACGCGTGATTGTGTTTTTCGCATCGTCGCAAACCGAAGCGGAGATGTTTGAGATAGTTTTAGAAGACGGCACTTGTGTGCGTAAGACGCTTAAAAACTATCAATTCAACAACAACGAGTATACTACCGAGTCGGGCTTGACGAAGATTTTTGCTGATTTCAAGGCGTTTGCACCGGCGGAATCGTATTCGCTGATAATCGGCTGTCATGGCTTAGGCTGGATAAGTGTCGAAGCCGGTAGCCGTGCCATCGAAACCAACAATTATAAATATCACTGGGAAGGTCAAGGATGCTTGACGCGGTTTTTCGGAGGTAGAACGGCGGAATGCCAAACGGAGTTGTCTACGTTGGCTGCAAGCATTACCAATAATGGCATAAAGATGGAATATATACTCTTCGACGACTGTTATATGGCAAACGTCGAAACAGCCTACATACTGCGTGGCGCAACCGACTATCTGATAGCTTCGACAAGCGAAATAATGGCAAGAGGTCTTCCATATGCAACAGTCGGACAGTACTTGCTTGGCACGCCGAACTATAAAGCTCTCGTTGACGGATTCTACGATTTCTATTCGCACTACAGCAAGCCTTACGGTGCGCTTTCGGTTATCGATTGCGGGCAAATCGAGGGGTTGGCTTCGGTGGTTAAGCGAATCAACAGCGACTACACGTTCGATTCGTCGAAACTGAAATATGTACAAAAGCTTGACGGATATAATCCGGCGATTTTCTTAGATTGTCGAAGCTACATCAATCAACTTTGCGACGATGCTACACTGATAAATGCTTTCGACGTTCAGCTCGGCAAAACCGTACTCTATACGGCTTGTACGCCGCAGCTCTATTCGTCGAGTTTCGGTGCTTTTGACATTGAGGAATATTCGGGAATAACAATATCCGACCCGAGCGAACACCGTTGGGCATCGGAGAAACAATCTACAGATTGGTATAAGGCAACTCATTAAAAAATATGAAACGTAATGCATCTATCAAAACCGTTTTGGCTCTCGTAGCGATATCGCTTTCGGTAGCATCGGTGAAGTCGGAAGATTTTATTGTTGATGGAATTTATTACAATATTATATCACCTGACGAGGTCGAAGTGACGGGTGGTCAGGGCGAAGTGTACAGCGGCTACGTCGTTATCCCGGAGAAAACGACCTACAACGATACCGAATACACGGTTACGGCGATTGGCGATTGGGCTATGAGCGGTTGCTACCTTGTCGACAGTGTGAAATTGCCTGAAACAATAAACGTCATAAAAGAATGGGCATTTACCAAATGTGAGGCAATGCAGAAAATCAACCTGCCGGCGGCAATCACTTCTATCGGCGACGCCGCTTTTGCAGGCTGTGAGGGGCTTACTGTTCTACAACTTCCGTCAAAATTGCAATCGATAGGCGAACGCGCCTTTTCAGAATCAGGACTACATCATTTGATTCTGCCCAATTCGTTGACAGCGATTGGCGATATGGCTTTCTCGGGATGCCCGAATATGACATATTTTACCGCTTATGTGGATAATCAGAGTTTTGCGACACCCGACGGCACTTTGTTGAGCAAAGACGGAACAGTGTTGTTGGCTTATCCGAATGCCAAGAATTCGGTCTATACCACATATCCGACTATCACGACAATCGGCGACCATGCTTTTGCCGGATGCGAAAACCTCACCGAAATTGTTTTGGATAATAACGTCACAACGGTTGGTCTTGAAGCGTTTGCCAACTGCGAATCTCTTCATACGGTGCAACTCGGCGACAACACGTCGACATTCAAGGAGCGCCCGTTCTATCACTGTACGGCAATTCGAAATTTCGTCGTATCGGAAAATAATGCAAACTTTTCGTCGGAAGACGGAATACTATTTAATAAGGACAAAACCACACTGATTCGTTTCCCGAATGCACATTCTTCACTCTATATAGCACCGCAGACGGTCACTTCTATTGCCACCGAGGCTTTTGCGTCGTGCGCCGATTTGGAAGAAGTGGGATTGTCTCGAGTTGAAGAAATTGGCGACGCCGCGTTCGAACTCTGCTCGGGTTTGCGTATCGTTTCATTTGATGCCGGACACCTAAGCAAAATTGGTGCACGAGCCTTTAAAGACTGCACATCACTTGTGGGAATTACTTTGCCCAACAGCCTCGTAGAGGTTGGCGACGATGCATTCAACAATTGCTATGAGATTGTTTCGCTCAGTTTGCCTGAATCGACCAAAAATGTCGGTGAAAGATGCTTCTACGGCAACTCTCGATTGGTGGACTTTACCATAGGCGCCGGAGTCGAAACCATCGGCTCAAAGGCATTCTACGGTTGCACGCAGTTGCAAAAACTCTATTGCAACGTTGCGCACCCGATTGCTATCGATGCCGATGTGTTTGAATATGTCGACAAGACAAATTGTCAACTAATCGTGCCGAACGAGAGCGTCGAACTTTATCGTCAAGCTGATGTGTGGTGCGACTTTCTCAGCATCCACGATGGCGGGATAAACAATGTCGACACTTCGGCAGTTACCATAACTGCTCGCGATGGCGTAATTCGCTTGTCAGGCTGGAACGGAACGGTAAATCTTTACAATCTGAGTGGCGCACTCATTCAATCGACTTCGTCGACAACAATATCCGCACCCCGAGGAGCATACCTCCTTCAAGCCGACAAGGTCTACAAAATCGTACTTTAAGCACGTTTTTTGTAGGTCAAAGCGTCGGAGGTTGTAGTAGACCGTGAAGGCGACAAGCTAACGGTGTGGACAAGCGACCCGATTACCGAAGGTAGCGAACAACCGAGGACGTTTGGTCGTGGCTATATCACCGAACTCACCGCCGACGAGTTTGTGAAGCTTGGTGCAAGACCCAAGGAAGAGCCGACGACGGTCGCAGAAACGGCGTAGCCGAAAGCAGAGCAGTCCCAGGGGCAGCCGGTGCAGACGCAAACAGCAACGGAGGCTGACGTGTTAACCGAAGAGCCAACCACAAAAGAAATAAGGCTCCTAGACCCGAGAACAATGTCAGATGTGGAGAAGGAACATAGAGGTGTTATGCTTCGCAATGCTCCTACGGTTGATGTTGAGAAAGAGATAATTACATCTACACCGGAACTTTCTGCACGCAAGGCAGCGGAAAAATGGTGGGATGAGAATGTTGGGGAGCCAGCTTTGTACAACACAGAAGTTGGAGAGGTTGAAATAAATCGAAATTCCGTTGAAAGCTCTTTAGCACATCGCTATAGCCAAAAGAAACTAGATGCTATTACATCATTGGTTGAAGGATTTGAAAATGCTGTTTACCTTGGCACAATGCCAGATGGTAGAGAGCGCGGTGTAGTTGACCATTATTTCGCATATCCTATAATCTACGATGGGGAATTGAACTATGTATTTTGCAGGGC
>JBJEDP010000191.1:0-5286 GCA_051872175.1 Candidatus Limisoma sp. | reverse complement strand
CCTTGAAATTACATACAAGTATGAGATTTTGTGTTTTCAACTTTTTGTTTTTTTGCCATATATTGAAAGATTGAATACGTTAATTAACGGCGTTGTTTCTGTATTAACTGCAAATATTGTGCAAGGCGAGTGCGGTGCCAAACGTGTTTGAGCATTGCCGAGCCTAAGCCAATATTCGCATTATCTTGCAAATATACAAAATATGTTTTAACAAATATGTCGAAAATGGTATGTTTAATGGCATATAAGTTGTAAATTGTTATAAAAAAACACCCACAGGGGGTGCCGGGTTGCGGCTGTCCTCTGTGGGTGTTGTGTTTCGGCATCGGCAGGTGCCGATTGTGCCTGTATGTTAATCGATGATGTCGAAGCCGGTGTAGGGCACGAGCACTTTGGGGATGCGGATTCCTTCGGGTGTCTGGTTGTTTTCGAGCAATGCGGCTACGATGCGTGGCAGGGCGAGTGCCGAACCGTTGAGGGTGTGGCAGAGGGTGATTTTCTTGTTTGCATCGCGGTAGCGGCAGTGCAAGCGGTTGGCTTGATAGCTTTCGAAATTGGATACGGAGCTTACTTCCAACCAGCGTTTTTGTGCTGCTGAGTAGACTTCGAAGTCGAAGGTGATAGCCGAAGTGAAGCTCATGTCGCCGCCGCAGAGGCGCAGGATGTGCCAGGGCAGTTCGAGTTTGTCGACGAGGCTTTGCACGTGGGCCTTCATTTCTTCGAGGGCTGCGTAGGAGTTTTCGGGCTTTTCGATGCGCACGATTTCCACTTTGTCGAATTGGTGAAGGCGGTTGAGTCCGCGCACGTCTTTGCCGTAAGAGCCGGCTTCGCGACGGAAGCAAGCTGAGTAGGCGCAGTTTTTCTTCGGTAGGTCTTTCTCTTCGATGATTACGTCGCGGTAGATGTTCGTCACGGGCACTTCGGCGGTGGGGATGAGGTAGAGGTTGTCGAGGTTGCAGTGATACATCTGACCTTCTTTGTCGGGGAGTTGACCTGTGCCGATGCCTGATGCTTCGTTGACGACGTATGGCGGCTGTGTTTCGAGGTAGCCGGCTTTTGATGCTTCGTCGAGGAAGAATTGGATGAGTGCGCGTTGGAGTTTTGCACCTTTACCGATGTAGACGGGGAATCCGGCGCCGGTGATTTTTACGCCGAGTTCGAAGTCGATGAGGTTATATTTTTTCGCCAATTCCCAGTGAGGCAGAGCGTCTTCGCCGAGGTCGGGGATTTTGCCGCCTTCGCGCTCTACGATGTTGTCGTCGGCTGTACGGCCTTCGGGGACCATAGCGCAGGGCGTGTTGGGGATTGTGAGCAGGATTTCGGTGATTTTAGCACCTGCGGCGTCGCATTCTTCTTCGATGCGCTTGTTGGCGTCTTTGAGTGCGGCAACTTCGGCTTTAGCGGCTTCGGCTTCGTCTTTTTTGCCTTCTTTCATGAGGGCGCCGATGCGCGCGGCAGCTTTCTTGAGTTCGGCACCGTTGCGGTCGAATTGCGTCTGAGCGGCGCGGCGGGTTTTGTCGAGCTCGAGTATGTCGTCGATTAATTGTTGTGCGTCGAAGTGCTTAACTTTCAAGCGTTCGACGATTGCTTGCGGATTTTCTTTAATTGCAGCGAGTGTTAACATACTGATATACGTTTTTTTGATGTTTAATTATGCAAGGAGTTCGCGTACTTTCGCCGAGATGGCTTTTCCTTCGGCTTTTCCGGCGAGTTGCTTGGTGGCAACGCCCATCACTTTGCCCATGTCTTTAGCCGATGTTGCGCCAACTTGAGCGATGATTTCGGTGAGCGCGGCAGTGAGCTCTTCGTCGCTCAATTGTTTGGGCAGGTATTCGGCGATGATGTTAGCTTGAGCCATTTCGGCTTCGGCAAGCTCGGGGCGATTGTTTTGAGTATAGATGTCGGCGCTTTCTTTGCGCTGTTTTACCATCTTGACGAGGATTTTTTGAGCGGCGTCGTCGGCGAGTTCACCGTCGCCTCCTTTTGCTGTTTTGGCTTCCAAGAACTCTTTCTTGACGCCGCGCAAAGCTTCGAGGCGAACTTTGTCGCGAGCGAGCATTGCCGACTTGATGTCGGCGCTGATTGTATCAAACAGACTCATAATTATGTATATTTAGTTGTTAGTTTTAAAAGTTGATTTGACGTTTGTTTTTGGGTTCGGCAACGATTGTCGGCTGCCGTTCTTCTTGTGGTTTAGTTTCGGCAGTCGAGATTTCTTTCCACTCTTGTTGGAGGTTTAGGTCGTTTCCACGGCGAATTGTCGGATTTTTCTCCAAGAAGCTGATAATTGTCTCGTTGTCGATTTGGTCGCGCGAGAGCACGATGTAGCGCGATGCAGCGGCTTCGCTTTCGCGGCGGATGATTGTATCGTGGCCGTAGGCTTGCTCGATGCGTTCGGCGTCGCTGATTGCCTTTTCGGGCTGACTCTTGACGTCGTCGGCTTTGCCGGTTTTTCCGGCTTTGGGCTTTGGCAGGTTGCTTTCGCCGGTGTTGCGTTCGAAGCCGGAAGCAAGGATTGTGATTTTCACCTTGTTGCCGAGGGTGTTGTCGACGGAGCGTCCCCAGATGACGTCGACGTTGGGGTTGAACTCTGCCATGAAGTTGTCCATTTGGTCCATTTCGCCCATCAAGAACTTGCGGTCGGCTTTGGTCGAGTAGTAGACGTTGAATAGGAACTTAGCCGAAGTTTTGACGTTTTGGTCTTTAAGCAGCGGCGAGTTGAGGGCGTCGATGATGGCTTCGCGGATACGGAATTCGCCTTCGCCGTAGCCGGAGCTGATGATTGCCGTACCTCCGTCGCGAAGAGTTGTGTTGACGTCTTCGAAGTCGAGATTGGTTTTACCAATCATGTTAATCATGTCGGAAATGCTTTTTGCGGCGTTTGTCAGCGTGTCGTCGGCTTTAGCGAATGCGTCGTCGAACTGCAAATCGGGATAGATTTCGTTGAGGCGTTGGTTGTTGATGCGCAGGATTGCGTCGGTGTTTTCTTGCAACTTGTCGGCGCCGTCGAGTGCTTTCAGAATCTTGTTTCTGCCTTCGAAGAGGAAGGGGATTGTGACGATACCGATAGTTAGGATTCCCATTTCGCGAGCGATGCGGGCAATGACGGGCGCAGCACCTGTGCCGGTACCGCCGCCCATACCGGCGGTGATAAACACCATCTTAATCGATTCGTCGAAGAGTGCGCGGATTTCTTCTTCGCTCTCTTCGGCGGCTTGGCGCCCTTTTTCGGGTTTTGCGCCGGCGCCGAGTCCGTCGCAGGTGTTCGGGCCGAGGAGGATTTTGCGCGGAACGTCCGAATTTTTCAACTGTTGGTTGTCGGTGTTTGCGAGCACGAAATCGATGCCCTCGATTTGCTGGTCGAACATGTGCGACACTGCGTTACCGCCGCCACCACCTACGCCGATGACCATAATCAGGGGCTTCCCGTTTTCGTTAAACGCCACATAAGTGCCGCCTTCGTTCTCTATCGGGGGAAATACTGTCGATTTTTCTGCTATATTTTGACTGTTTTCAAGCATACCTTGTCGTAAGAATTGCTATTTCGTTGCAAAGTTAAACATTTTATTATCAAAGTCCTATCAATAGTCGGCGAAATTTTACTCGTCGTCGTCATCGTCGTCATCGACATCGACGTTTTTTATATCGCCGCCTTTGACAACGTCGTTGAGTTTGCTGATGAAGTTTGAAATTTTTCCGCCCCAGCGTTTGTTCCCTTTTTTGCGGGATTCTTCTTTAGTCTTTTCGTCGTCCAATTCGGGTTCGTCTTCGAACTCGTCGTCGTTTTCGTCGGTCGCAGGGACGTCTGCAGGGGCGATAGTTGGCATAAAGAGGCAAGTGTCGTCTTTGCCCATAATCTCCGAAGCGGCGTCGAGAATCGACAGCAGTTGGATGTTTTCGTCGAGCGAAGCGAAGTCTGACTTTCCGGAGAGCGAGCCGAGGCTAATAGGCATCTTGCAGTTGGCGGCAAAGAGGTCGCAAAGGTTGTTGAGCTTAGCGCCGCGCCCAATCAGGACGATACCTGCGGGCAACTGCGAGTCGTTGAGCCCGGTGAGTCGAATTTGGTTGATGACGTTGACCACGATTTCTTCGGCGCGAGCTTTGATGTAGCGCGCCACGTCGAGCGAGCGCACGCCGTTGATGCTGTCTTCGGGGATGTCGCTTTCGGCAATAACGCCCCAAGCTTTTTTGTAGCGTTCAGCCACGTTTTCGAGCAGGTTGAGCGACGTGAGGTCGCGCGTAATGTTGTGCGAGCCCATCGGCAACACAGTGAGGCTCTCGAGGCGGTTGTCTTTGTAGACCGAAACGGAAGTCGTGTCGGCGCCGATGTCGACGAGAGCGCAGCCCAAGCGTTTTTGCTCTTCGCTCAAGACGATGTTCGACACGGCGAGCGGAACGCACACCAGTCCGGCAAGTTTCAAACCCATACGACCCAACAGCAGGTTGATATTTTTTGTTATAGATTGTCGGCAGACGATGACGTTGATTTCGGCGCGAATCGTCGAGCCGACGGAGCCGACGGGCACGTCGACGTCTTTGCCGTCGACCTCGAATCGTTTTGGCACGACCTTAAGGACGGCGAGGTCTTTAAACTCCGGGCTGTTTTCGGCTTCGCGAAGAATGCTTTCGACGAGCGTGCTGCTGACGGGCAGTCCTTCGTTGATTTCGCGTTCGACGACAACCATCTCGGAGCGCACCGAGCGCGCGTCGACGCCGATAAACACGCTGCTGACGAGGCGCGGGCTTATTTGCTTATGTTGTTGAATTTTGTTGACCACCACGCGCAAGTCCGAAAAGAGTTCCTCCACGTTGGTAATGCTGCCATAACGTACGCTTCCTCGAGTCGGTTGTTCGAAGGAGCATTTCTTATACGTGTCGCGATTGTCGGCGTTGAATGTGGCGGCAGCGCCCGACACGTGCGAACTTGCTATTTCTAATGCTACTATGTATTGGCTGTTGTCCATAGTCGGTTGTGTTGTATGGGGTTAATGCTTTGTACTGTCGTTTGGCGTTGTTGTTTCGGTGGCGACGGTCGAAATGTCGGGGGCTTGTTCGTCATCGTCGTCGGTTGCGACCACGATGTTGAGCCGCGAGCCACCTTTGCGGCGTGTCGCCACTATCTGATAGTCCCATTTCAGGCTTATCGTGTCGTAGAAGTTCCATCCTTTGACGGGGATAACTTCGTTGTACATTCTTTCCAGTTTGGCGAATTTCGACTCGAGGCCGTCGGTGTTGCCCAGGTTGATGACGTGGTTTGCCACTCTGGGGATGAGGAAGATGTTAGAT
>JBJEDP010000190.1:0-5363 GCA_051872175.1 Candidatus Limisoma sp. | reverse complement strand
CGACCTCGCAGTTACCGAAACCGGTATCTGGGCAGCACAAAGCCGCGGCTCGGGTAACAACAATACCGGTGCTCCGTCGTTCGTCTACAGCGACCTCGAAGGCAATCTGATTCTCAACGGCGGTACGCTCTCCGAAATCGTTCCGTCGTCGCGCTCAGGCGTTGTGGTTAACCGCGACAACAATATCCTCGTGCTTTCAGGCTATAGCGGCGAGATTATGGTGTTCGACATCGCTTGGAACGAAAACACTCCGACGCTCACGCCGAAGTATACCTTCACCAGCGGTGGCACAATGCCTGAACAAATCGAGTTCGACTTGGCAGAAAACCTTATCATCGCCAACAACGGTTGCCTCGAGGCTTATGCACTTCCCGGCGTTACCAAGCAAGGCGTAACCGAAGGTCCTTCGTTCGCTATCGGTAACGGTGGCATCGTTTCGGCTGTCGATGGTAAGAAAGTTTCCGTATTCCCGAATCCTGCAGTTGACGTATTGAACGTTAAGTCGAACGCGGCAATCACCAACGTTGCTGTCTACGCAGCATCGGGTGCCGCTGTAAGCGCTAACGCTTCGATTGAAGGCAACGCAGCTACTTTGAACGTATCCGGACTCGCTTCGGGTATCTATTTCGTGAAGATTAACGGCAACCAAGTTGTTCGCTTCATCAAGAAATAAACATCCTCTCCTGTAGAGATACTTTTAAGCCGAGTGCGTCAAAGCGATGCACTCGGCTTTTTTTGTGTTGCCAAATTCCGGAATTGTTGTGAGAGGAAGAGTAGGGGATGCGTTGCTGCGGATGCGGCTTTGTCGTACAATATAATATGTTGCTGTAAGTGAAATGTTGTTATAATTAGTTAATTGAGAGGCTGGGTTATTCCCAACAAACGAAACATTTTTTAAATTTGAAGAATATTACAAAACTTCGAAAAAACCTTAACATAAATCTACAAATCATTATGAAAAAGTTGTATATGGCAATATTGCTTGTAGCCTTAACCGCCGGCTCGGCAATGGCAGGAAAAACTGCCGATCAAGTGCGCATATATCTCAACCCCGGTCACGGTAGCTGGGGTCCTAACAACCGTCCGTGTAACACCCTCGGTCGCGCTGCTTACGATAGCGCCAACCCCGACACAACAGGCTTTTTTGAGTCGAACACCAACCTTCGCAAGTTGTTGTCAATGCTCGACTGCTTTGTCGATGCCGGTGTGCCGTTCGACCGCTCGTTGAACCAAACCAATTCCAATCCGGCGCGCGTCGGCGCTGCGCTCGACCTGAGCCAGCACATCGTGATGTCGCACGTCAAGTGCGGTCCGTATCCCTATACCGGTTCTGCCGACGATGACGACAACGCCTACAACCGCCCGCTGTCGGAAATCCGCGAAGAAGTTGAGGCTAACAATTTCGACATCTTCGTTTCAGTGCACTCTAACGCTGCCACCGAAGGCGCCGCTGCCAACTATCCGCTGTACCTCTATCGCGGTACGGATGCAAGCGATTATGCGTCGGGCAGCAAGGCTTTGTGCCAGCATCTTTGGCCGTACTCTTATGCCAACAAGCACATGAATTGGACAGCCTATGCGTCGAGCACCAACGTGCGCGGCGACATCAGCTTTTATGGCAGCAGTTCGACAGTAACAAACAATGGTAATTCGTATACCGGCTACCTCAGCGTGTTAAAACACGGCGTGCCCGGATTCCTTGTTGAAGGCTATTTCCACACCTATCAACCGGCACGTCAACGCGCAATGAACTTCGACGTCGACCGCTATGAAGGTCGCTTGTATGCCCGCGGCATCATCGACTATATGGGGTGGACGAAAGAGACAACCGGCGTGGTCTACGGCATCGTCCGCGACAAGAACGAGACCTATGCCAACTCGCTCTATACGCCCATCGCTAACACAAACGACATCTATAAACCGCTCAATGGTGTGGTGGTCGACCTCTACAAAGGCGACACGAAGGTGGCTACTTACACAACCGACAACGAATACAACGGCGCGTTCATCTTCACCGGACTCGAGCCGGGCACTTACTCGCTACGCTATACCGCCGACGGATATAAAGCCGCTGCTGAGGAATATACCTCGTCGTTTACCGTCGCGGCTAACGAAACCGTCTATCCGGCGGCATTCCTCGAGTCGGAGTCGTACGTAGCCGAAGAATCGTATGTCAATTATCCCGACGAAATCGCCGGAAACGATAATTTCAGCCTGCAAAGTTCGTACGCGATGAATGCTTCCGACGAATACGCCGGACTCTCGTCGTCGCTCTCCGGCAAAACTATCCGCCGCCAGATTGTGCGCGACGGCGTGGCTTATGTGCTTGCCCTCGATTCGTCGAACGAGCCGTATATCTATTCGCTCAACACTGCCGACGGCACAACCGGAACTATCAGCACCTCCGGAACATCGCTCGGCGAAAACCGCTCGCTCAAGATTAGCGACATTACCTTTACCGCCGACGGCGTCCTCGTCGGTTGCTCGTATGGCAAAAATCAATTTGAAGCCGGCAATGTTGTTTCGGGCGAAGTTCGCGGAACGATGAACGTCTATAAGTGGGCGAAAGGCAGCGACGGTATCCCCACAGGAAGCCCGTCGATTTGGTTTACTTCCCAACATTCCGGCAACTACTTGCAAGCCTATGGCAGCCGCACGATTGCTTATAACGGAACCAGTAAGAACGGTGCCTTGATGACCACTTTCCAAACAGTCGGTACAGCGCAGTCGTTGCGTTTCTCGGAAATGTCGATTCTGGCAGGCACTTTGGGTGGTACGAAGTTTATGAACAAAACGATTACGACCGACTCCAACTGGACTGTAGGCAAACTCGGCGACGACTATTCGCTTATCGTTTCGCCGCTCGCCGACGACAAGTATATCGTCGACGGCTCGTCGACAACGCCGACCGAATGGCAGACGGCAGAGCAAAACGTCGACTGTCCCTTGGTTTCGAGCATCTCGACAGGACAAATGGCAGCCGCTGTCAACGGCGCTTCGTGCTTCAAGTATGCCGGACACAGCCTTATGGCAGTGCCTATTTATGCCAACGGACAAGCATCGGGCGTCAAACTGCTCGACATCACCAACGGACTCGGCTCGGCTACCGAAATCGCCACCGGAACTACCGTTTCGCCTCGTGCGGCAACCTTCGTCAGCGCAGCCGGACGCCCCGTCTACACTAAAGACGCTTCGGGCAACATCACCGCTGCCGACATCGAACTCTATCTCGTTTGCGATGGCAAAGTCACTGTCTTCTCGACCAAACAAATCGAACAAGTTGTTGCCAAAGGTGAATATGCATACGGCTTGAAAGCTGATGTTCAAGGTCCCGAAACCACTCTCACGTTCAATCTGACCGGCGATGCCGACAACGTGCTTATCGAGGTTAACGACCCGCAAGGCAATACCGCCGAATTCGATTTAGGCGCACTCAATGCCGGCAGTCATACCTACATCGTCGACAACGACCGACTCAACAAATCGCAGATGCAATGGCGCATCTACGTTACCGCGCCGCAGACTACCGTAGTCAACAAATATGCTTCGGCAGCATTTGCACGCACTCGTGGCGTAGCAGTCGACAAGAGCGGCACAAGCCCGTATCAAGGCAGCATCTACGTAGGTGTCTGCACGGCAAGCACCGAACGTGCGCATGGCGTATATCGCTTGGACGCAAACCTCAACGTAGTTGCCGGTCCGGTAGGCTCGTCCGAGTTTATTTCAACCCATGGCGCTTCGCCGTTCCGTCTCGACGTGCTCCCCGACGGTACAGTGCTTGCTTGCGACTGGAGTGACGCTCACTCGGGCATCTACACCATCAATCCCGCAAATCTGTCGATGTCGCAAATGTTTGCCGGAACGCGCCAAAGCGATGGCGGATTCCTCTACAACGGCGCAACCATCGGTGGTAGCACAACTTGTGCAACCGTGGTAGGAAAGGGTACCGACACCAAACTCTACGTGTTCAACGAAGACCTCGGCAACGTCGTTACACGCTATGACATCGGCACGGCAACAAGCATCAACTTCGCTCCCAATGCAACCTTCACAGCACCGTCGGCTAAGTTAATCAATACCAACGTCGACCTCGCCGTGACCGATAACGGTTTCTGGGCGGCACAAAGCCGCGGCTCGGGTAACAACAATACCAGCGCTCCGTCGTTCATATATTGCGACCTCAACGGAAATATCATTGTCAACGGAGCAAGTTATGCCGACATCGTTCCGTCGTCGCGCTCAGGCGTTGTGGTTAACCGCGACAACAGTATCCTCGTCCTTTCCGGCTTCGACGGCGAAATCAGAGTGTTCGACATCGCTTGGAATGGCAACACTCCGACGCTCACGCCGAAATACACGTTCTCGACCGGCGGCACTAAGCCCGAACAAATCGAGTTCGACATGGCGGAAAACCTCCTCGTTGCCAACGAAAACTGCGTTGAGGCGTACGCACTTCCCGGCGTGACCAAGATGGGCATAACCGAAGGTCCCGAATTCGTCGTTACACAGTCGGGCATCGACGGCGTTGCCGTTTGCAACCGCGTGAAAGTCTATCCCAATCCCGCTGTCGACGTGCTTACCATCGAAGCCGACACGGCGATTACCGACATCGCTGTCTACGCCGCGTCAGGCGTTGCGGTAGCCGTGCGACCCGACATCGCCGCCAATACGGCATCGCTCAACGTTGCCAACCTCGCCCCCGGAATCTACTTCGCTAAAATCAACGGCACAAAAACCGTCAGATTCGTGAAGCGATAGTCCCGCCGTTCGCACATTTAAAACCAACAGTTAAATTATGAGGGGTGCGTCTGACATATTCAGATGCGCCCTTTTTTTCGCAAATTCGTACATTAAAACGGCGGTTTCGTACAACGAAGGTGAAAAAACTTGCCGTTTCGGCAACCGTCAATTATTTTTGCCTAAGAAATTTACCTTTCACACCGGTTGGGTATAAAACAATAGAAAAACTCGATAATTATGGAAACAACGCATAATACACACCGTAGCGGCTTTCAAACAGTCGCAATTATTGCCACCGGCAATACTTGGCATGATTTTTGTCGCTTTGACAACAAGAAAATAATTTGAGAATTTAGACGAATCCAAAACCGTTAATACAATAATTTATGACATTCATAGCAGCTATCCTGGTAGTATTGTACCAATCAAATTCTTATTTGAGGGACCTGCTTATTATTCTCGGCATTTTAGGTGTTGCCGGTTTAATTTACAACTATTTTAAAGACAAAAAATCGACCGAAAATAAGGCAGATGATGACGACCCTGAAAGTACGGAACAGGCTAAGGCATGCCAAACATTCGGCATTATGCTCAAAGTCTTAACCGATATCGGCTGAGATCGG
>JBJEDP010000189.1:0-5383 GCA_051872175.1 Candidatus Limisoma sp. | reverse complement strand
TCATAAAAATTTATTTAAAATCCGCTTGGAAATTAAGAATTAGTTTGTAAATTTGCCATCGGATACAAATCCGGATATAAAACCGGATATAAAAAAGGAAGGAGCAACAATGAAAAAATCGACCATCTGGATATTGACAATAGTCATGGCGCTGACGTTTGCCGGCCTCCTTTATATGCAGTTTATATATATGGAGCAGATGATAGATATGCGTGCGCAGCACTTCCGCGAAGGAGCAAAGCGCAGCCTTTATTCGCTCACGACTGCTCTGGAGCAAAACGAGACCAGGAAATATCTCGAAGAAGATATGATGATTATCGAGCAGAGCATCTTCGACCCGGCGCCCGGCTCGGTGAATATGTCGACCCAAGAAATCAAGCCTTACACGCTCAAAAGTAGCAAAGGTAACGACCTTAGCGATAAAATCACCGACTATCAAGAATCGCTCAAAGAGCAGTATCTCTATCAGAAAGGCTTGCTCAACGAGGTGATAATCAACATTCTCAACCAGTCGAGCAACCGCCCGATTACGGAGCGTGCCGATTCGGCAATCGTTAAGTCGTATTTGAAAACCGAGTTGGAAAACAACGGCATTTCAATCCCGTTCGAATATAGCATCGTCGACCGCAAAGGTCGCATAGTGTTCAAAACAGAAGGATTTGACGAAAATGCTCCCGAACGTGAGATTGTCGCTCAAACGCTCTTTCCCAACGACCCGGAAATACGCCGTCACAACATCCGCGTCTATTTCCCCGACTTGGGCAAACTACTCTTCTCGTCGATTAAGTTTATGATTCCGGCGTTTGTCTTTACGCTTATATTGTTGATAATCTTCGTGCTGACAATCATCTTGGCGTTCCGCCAGAAGAAACTTTCGGAGATGAAAAACGACTTTATCAACAATATGACCCACGAATTCAAGACGCCGATATCAACAATATCGTTGGCAGCGCAGATGCTCAGCGACGACAGCGTTCGCAAGAGTCCGACGATGCTCCAACACGTGTCGACGGTTATCAACGACGAGACCAAGCGACTTCGTTTCCAAGTCGAAAAAGTGCTGCAAATGTCGATGTTCGACCGCCAGAAGGCTACCCTCAAGCTGCAAGACATCGACGCTAATGCCGCCATCGAAAACATTGTCAACACCTTTAAAATCAAGGTAGAGAAGTACGGCGGCAAGATAGATAGCCGGCTCGATGCCGAAGACCCGATTGTCAACGTCGACGAGATGCATTTCACCAACGTCATCTTCAATCTGCTCGACAATGCGGTGAAATATCGCAAAGACGACGTGCCTCTCGAACTGACAGTGACCACCAGGAACATTAACGATAAGAAAATCGAGATAACCATCCAAGACAACGGCATCGGAATGAAAGAAGAAGACGTCAAGAAAATCTTCGAAAAGTTCTACCGCGTGTCGACCGGCAACCGCCACGACGTCAAGGGCTTCGGACTCGGTTTGGCTTACGTGCAGAAAATGGTAACCGAACTCAAAGGGCACATTCGTGCCGAAAGCAAGCTCGGTAAAGGCTCGAAATTTATAATAACATTACCAATAATAAACGATTAAAATTATGGAAGAAAGATTGCGTATTCTACTTTGTGAAGACGACGAAAATCTCGGCATGTTGCTTAGAGAGTATCTCCAGGCAAAAGGTTACAACGCAGACCTCTGTCCCGACGGAGAAGCGGGCTACAAGGCGTTCCTGAAAGGGAAATACGACTTGTGTGTGTTCGACGTAATGATGCCTAAAAAAGACGGTTTCGCCCTCGCTCAAGAGGTGCGCACTGTCAACAGCGAAGTGCCCATTATGTTCCTTACGGCGAAATCGCTCAAAGAGGACATCCTTGAAGGTTTCAAAATCGGTGCTGACGACTACATTACCAAGCCTTTCAGCATGGAAGAGCTCGTATTCAGAATTGAAGCGATTCTTCGCCGTGTAAAAGGCAAAAAAGGTAAAGAAATTACTATGTACAAGATTGGAAAGTTTACCTTCGACACTCAGAAGCAAGTGCTTATGATTGACGACAAAACTACCAAACTCACCACCAAGGAGTCGGAACTTCTCAGCCTCCTTTGCGCTCACGTCAACGAAATACTCGAACGTAACTTTGCCCTCAAGACCATTTGGATTGACGACAACTACTTCAACGCTCGTAGTATGGACGTTTATATCACAAAACTCCGCAAACACCTCAAACCCGACGATTCTATCGAAATCATCAACATCCACGGCAAGGGCTACAAACTCATTGCTCCCGACGTTGAGGCTAAGGCGAAGTAATTTATCGTATTGAAGAGCCTGTTTCATTACAATGGTCGTGAAGCAGGCTCTTTGCGCTAACCTCGATATACCATAACTATGGTATTGTGCGTGCGTTGTTACGTTGCTAATTTTGCAGGACAAAACTACTTAAACCCAAAAAAGAATGTACAATCTAAACAATCTCGATTTGTCGACGTTGACCCCCGAACAGGCGCTCGACATAGCGCAAAATGCCGACCTCGACGCTCTTTGTGATGCCGCCGACCGCGTCAGAAAAGAGTATTGCGGCAACGCAATGGACACTTGTTCGATTATCAACGCTCGCAGCGGTCGTTGTAGCGAAGACTGCAAATGGTGTGCTCAATCGCATAAATTTCATACCGGCATCGAAGAATACGAAATCGTCGATGCCGATCGGCTTCTTGAGCTGGCTAAACGCAACGAACAGTACGGCGTGCACCGATTTTCCATGGTCACATCCGGCAGAAAGGTGTCGCTTCGCGACGTAGAAAAGTTTTGTGTCGGCTATCGTCGCCTTGCCGAGCAGACCAAGTTATACCTTTGTTGCTCGATGGGACTCGTCGACAAGCCGACCCTCGAACGACTCTACGAGGCGGGAGTGCGTCGCTATCATTGCAATTTGGAAACGTCGTCGGACGTCTTCCCGACACTTTGCTCAACGCATACCCAAGCCGACAAGCATCGCGTCATTGCCGACGCCAAGGCGGTTGGTATGCAGGTGTGCAGCGGCGGCATTATCGGTATGGGAGAATCGATGGAGCAGCGTATCCGCTTTGCCTTCGAACTCAAGCAACTTGGCGTCGACTCCGTGCCAATCAACGTGCTTAACCCGATTAAAGGCACGGCGCTTGAAAATACACCGCTCCTCCCCGAAGAAGAGATTATCCGCACCGTTGCCATCTTCCGACTCATCCTCCCCGACAAGGAAATTCGCTTTGCCGGAGGTCGCGCGCGCTTGTCGCTACAGTCAGTTGAGCGTATGTTGCACGGCGGCGTTAACGGTTCGATGATTGGCGACCTGCTGACAACCTCCGGCAATGACGTTGCCGACGATTTCGCTATGTTCGAGCGGTGTGGATTCGATGCAACTGCACCCGACGACACCGGTCGGTAGGAGATTTATTGTTTCTAAAAACAAACAAAATGAAATCATTGATTTTGGCAATTCTGCTGATGCTTGTCGCCGCACCGATTGCGCGTGCCGACGAGGCTTCGGAATTGTCGAAAAAAGAAAAGAAAGAACTCGAAAAACTTGAGAAAGCCCAACGCGAAGCCATTGAGCAGCGCAACGACTCGCTGCGATTCAGCGTGCTCCGCTCGGCAATCGAAGGAATGCGTTTCGTCATCGTTGCCGACCGTCTGCGCGACCGCTATGGCAAAACGACATACGTCAACGAGAATACCAATTTTATCCTCGTTCACGACGACGAAGCAACCGTCCAAATTGCTCTCGAACGTGGTATGACCGGTTTTAACGGCATCGGCGGATTCACCTGCGAAGGTCGCGTAACCCACGTCGAAAACAAGTTGGACAAAAAAGGCAACTTGGTGTTCCGCATGACCGTCAACGGCTCAAACATCAAAGCCGACGTCTATTTCACACTGCCCAAAAACGGCAACCGTTGCAGCGCAACCGTCAAGTCGAACCTGAGCAGCATGAACATAACCCTCGAAGGAACTGTCTCGCCGTATCAGTACAAAACATTTGCCAAATAAATTTTACGGTTTATAGACTTATAGTGATAGGGGACGCATCAGATTCGATGCGCCCTCTATGCTATTACCCCCAAATATAGAGAGTGCAATGCCCCATAAATGAATCGTACTCGACTTTATAAGTTTTGTAGCCTTCTCTTGCTTGAGGGTCTGAAGGGTCAAGCAGCGTAGCTGTCGGTTCGAAATCCTCTAATATCATATAAAGATTATGAACACAGCCTATGTATGGCTCTTCAGGACCATCGTTTATCTTTTGAGCTATTCCATAACAGCCCGAATCAATAAGCTTGAGAACTTCTCTTTTTGCGTTTTTTTTCTTTGCCATATTCTATAAATTTTATCAAATCATATCATCCCTACGTCTTTCTTAATCATGTCTTGGAATATCGAGTGGTCTTATGAGTCTTATCCGTGGCACTCTCTTGCCTCTATTACCTGCTTCCTGAGGCTGGCTGCTTCTGCTCTGCTGACCTTGCGCTCATATTCGTCGCAATACTTCAATGCTTCGTCGAACTGACCAAGGTGTTTGCAGGAAATAATAAGCCCGAAGATGGCATTTTTATAATTTTTATCGATAGAGTAAGCTTTCTTATAAGCTTTGTTAGCTTCAATATGGTTATTCATACCACCATAAGATGCCGCAAGATTTACCCAGGCTTCTTTAAAATTCGGTTCAATAACCAATGCTTTCTTGAAGTCGTCGACAGCTTCCTCGTTATGCCCAACCTTCATCATCATTATCCCCATTGTTTGACACCAGATTGGACAGCTGTCGTCACATTCCTTGGGGCAAGCATCCCCCGGGCAATTAATTTCACCATTTCTATCACGCCATACCACCGACGGCGACTTCTTGAATATATCAAAGATTCCCATATGTCGAACAGTTTATTTGTCAAAGTATTCCCAGCGATTGTAAAAATCATTGTATTTGTAGTATCCCGTAAGATTTCCATATCTGTCGAAGATTTCATAGCGGTTGTAGAAATCGTTCCATTTCTTATAACCGATTAGATTTCCATGCTCATCTTTGATATCTTCTCTATCATAGAAATCATTGTATTTTCTTGTTGTCTCAATATTTCCATGAGAATCTTTTGTCTCGGTACGATTATAGAAGTCATTTTGCTGCTCATACTTTATCATCTTGCCATACTTGTCGAAGTATTCAAGACGATTATAAAAATCGTTGTATTTAGACCAGCCTTGTAGATTTCCATGTGAATCATAGAATTCCGTACGTTTGTAGAAATCGTTCCATTTCTGAGTTAAAGATTGTGCTGACATAGATAGCGACATCACCATCAGTAGCATTGTAATAAATAATTTATTCATCTTCATAATTTTCTATACCGTTCAACAATAATTGATTC
>JBJEDP010000188.1:0-5394 GCA_051872175.1 Candidatus Limisoma sp. | reverse complement strand
GTCAATGCCGTAAATGCGATAAAAGGCATCTGCGACAATTTGACCTCCGTTTGTGGTGACAGGATTGCTCATGCTTTGGGTGACAACTTCTACTGTCATCCCGGGCTCAATACGGATGCCGTTTGAGTTCTTGACGTGTTTTGTGGTAATTTTGAATCTTGCCATAATTATATAGGTTGAAATTTTTGATTTATCTCTTTGTCAAATTTAACAAGAGGTTAGGTCTGATAAAGTGGAACGGGATGATTTTTTCTTTAGCAAAAGACTGAATTGTCGGCAAAACGTATGTGTATACAAAACTGCGACAAAATTTCTCGCCGGACATTGAGCGTTTTTGTTAAAGAAGACGGTTCTTAATCATACCATTACTTCTATGACTATCGTCTCAAGAATAGTCTCTCATTGATTCAATTTCTATTTTTTCTACCCCTGGGCTCCATGGCAGTGGTGGGTTTATTATGTGTAAAACAAGAAAAGGATGGAGCTCATACCGCTACATCCTCTGCTCTGGTAGTCTGGAATTTAACCTTTGGAATGAATGAACGAATTTTGCCCCATCCCGTGTATGATATGTCACGCCACAGTTGGGGCTGTGCCGTACGTATACAATACACCATGGATGGCACATATTCTTATCCATTATTCCTTTCTTATTGTTTTCCAGACGTTTGAGAGCGGAAACGGATAAAGCAAATATGCCTTCTCTTGACTGACCGGCTTGTCTCTTTGCGGGAGTCTCCGGTCTGCTTTAGCAAAGGTATAAAATTAACTGAAAATAAGAAGAGAAAATCGATGTTTAACATATTTTTAACAAAACGCCGGTCTGATTTGCTTGCGGTTGTTCTATCCTCGTTTGCTGAGGCGGGCGGAGATGCGGATGCCGATTTTGTGGCTGAGCAGGAGGTTGGCGGCGGCGAAGATGAGTCCTGCGATGGTAAGCAGGATTAGTGTGGTCGTGTCGTAGGTTTGCGCTATTTTTGTGCATGCGTAGCCGACGGCTGGAAGTAGCGTAATCGACGAAACGAGTCCGGGCACGTAGCCTCGTGTTATGCCGGCTTGTACTAAGTGTACGACTAAATGCACGGCAAAAGCCAAAAAGAGTGCCGTCCATGCTTCTGCGGCATAGGTCACGCCGGCGTAGCAGCATAGGGTGACGGCGGCGATGATTAGAAATTCTTCTAACGCGGCAATTGCGAACGCTCGGGTGTCGAGGCGTTGCAGGTGGTCGACGATTCGTCGCAGGCGGGGAAACTTTGTGGCGAGTCGGTCGCTGTTGGTTGTCGTCCAACGGTGGCAGACGGCAGTTTCTTCGATGTCGTGAACGGCGAATGCTATCGGTAGTGCAAGGTAGAATAGTTCCATTGCTTTGCGTTTTTTGAATCAGACGTTGCAAAGTTAGGGAAAAATTTTCGCGGCGGAAATTATTTTGCTTTTTTAACAGATGTAGGAACGGTTTGAACAGTAGGTGGTTGGGCGGAATGGGGTTGATGTCGGCGTTTGGAATTCTATGAGAATGTATTAACTTTGAGGGAAATTTTCATAGGCTCCGGCAGCTTTTGTCGGACGAAAATACCGAACAGTTATGCACCCATTTGTCCATTTACACGTACACTCACAGTATTCTATTCTTGACGGTCAGGCGGCTGTTACGAAATTGGTCGACAAGGCGCGCGCCGACGGCATGCCGGGCATTGCGCTTACCGACCATGGTAACATGTTTGGCATCAAGGTGTTTACCGACTATGTCAATTCGATTAATTCCGGCACGGATAAGGCTATCAAGCAGTTGCGCGGTCAGCTCGACAGCGCGGAGGGCGACGAACGTGCTCGCCTTGAGGCTGAAATTGCGGCGGAACAGGCTAAGATTTTTACGCCGATAAT
The DNA here is from genome assembly GCA_051872175.1 of Candidatus Limisoma sp. GTDB lineage: Bacteria > Bacteroidota > Bacteroidia > Bacteroidales > Muribaculaceae > Limisoma. Next base: position 3,513 of record JBJEDP010000188.1, on the reverse strand, counting down.
CGGATGTGAGATGTATGTCGCCGACGGGTTGCTGACGGAGCACGAGGATAAGCGCGACACGGGGCGCCACTTGGTTGTGCTTGCAAAGAATTTGACGGGCTATCACAATCTGATAAAGCTTGTGTCTAAGTCGTGGACTGACGGCTACTACTATCATCCGCGAACCGACAAAACGGAGTTGGCGAAGCATCGTGAGGGGCTTATCGTGCTTTCGGCGTGCTTGGGCGGCGAGATTCCGCGGCTGATTATGCAGGGGCGTTTGGACGAGGCGCGTGCGAGTGTGCAATGGTTTAAGGATACGTTCGGCGACGACTATTACCTTGAGTTGCAGCGCCATAAGCCTAATGCGAATGTTGTCAACACCGACACTTATCCCAATCAGGTTGCCGTCAACAAGGTGCTCATTGAGTGGTCGAAAGAAATGGGTGTTAAGTTGGTGTGTACCAACGATGTGCATTTCGTCGACGAGAGTGATGCCGAGGCTCACGACCGCCTGATTTGCATCTCGACGGGTACGTTCCTCGACGAGCAAAACCGTATGCACTACACCAAGCAGGAGTGGATGAAGACTCAGGCGGAGATGAACGCGGTGTTTGCCGACGTGCCCGAGGCGCTTGATAATACGCTTGAGGTTATCTCTAAGGTTGAGCGTTACAGCATCGAGCACGGACCGATTTTGCCGGATTTTCCGTTGCCGGAGGGCTTCTCTGACAACGACCAATATCTGCGGCATTTGGTCTACGAGGGTGCAAAGCGTCGTTGGGGCGATGCGCTGACCGACGAGCAGCGCGAGCGTCTCGACTTCGAGCTTGATACGATAAAAAATATGGGTTTCCCGGGCTACTTTTTGATTGTACAAGACTTTATTGCGGCGGCGCGTCGCCTTGGCGTGGCTGTCGGTCCGGGGCGTGGCTCTGCCGCCGGTTCGGCGGTGGCTTACTGCTTGGGCATCACGGATATCGACCCGATAAAATATGACTTGCTTTTTGAGCGTTTCTTGAATCCCGACCGTATTTCGTTGCCTGATATCGACGTCGACTTCGACGACGACGGGCGTGCCGTTGTGTTGCGTTACGTTACGCAAAAGTACGGCGCGGAGAAGGTTGCGCACATCATTACTATCGGTACGATGGCTTCGAAGTCGGCGATAAAAGACGTTGCCCGTGTGCTGCGTCTGCCGTTGGCGGAGAGCGACAAACTTGCCAAATATGTCCCTGCCCGCGATTTCGAGATTGAGGGCACAAAATATAAGGTCAATCTGAAGAACTGCTATGCGCACATCCCCGAGCTGCACGAGCAGGTGGAGCACGGCTCCGAACTGGTGCGCGAAACGCTGAAGTATGCTCAGGAGCTTGAGGGCAATGCGCGCAACACGGGTGTGCATGCCTGCGGCGTGATTATCGGACGCGACGACATCACCGACTGGGTTCCGGTGGCTACGGCAACCGACAAAGACGGTGAAAAGGTGCTCGTTACGCAGTATGAAGGCTCTGTCATCGAGTCGACCGGATTGATTAAGATGGACTTCCTCGGCTTGAAGACGCTGTCGATTATAATGGAGGCTCTCGAAAACATCAAGGAGCGCCACGGCATCGAGCTCGACATCGATAAGATTCCTATCGACGACCCGAAAACTTATCAACTCTATAGCGAAGGTCGCACAACCGGTACGTTCCAATTCGAGTCGACCGGCATGCAGAAATACTTGCGCGAACTTCAGCCTTCGACTTTCGAAGACCTCATCGCCATGAATGCGCTCTATCGCCCGGGACCTATGGCTTACATCCCGCAGTTCATCAAGCGTAAACACGGGCAAGAGCCTATCGAGTACGACATCCCGGTGATGGAGAAATACCTCAAGGACACCTACGGCATTACCGTCTATCAGGAGCAAGTGATGCTCTTGAGCCGCCAGCTCGCCAACTTTACTCGCGGCGAGAGCGACGCACTGCGTAAGGCGATGGGTAAGAAGAAAAAGAAGATTGTCGACGAGATGAAGCCGAAATTCATCGAGGGCGGAAAGGCTAACGGTCACGACCCGAAGATTCTCGACAAGATTTGGTCCGACTGGGAAAAGTTTGCTTCGTATGCGTTCAACAAGTCGCACGCCACGTGCTATTCGTGGGTTGCCTATCAGACGGGCTATCTCAAGGCTAACTATCCTGCCGAATATATGGCAGCCGTGCTGAGCCGCAACCTTAACGACATCACCAAACTTACTAAGTTTATGGACGAATGTAAGGTGATGAAAATCGACGTAAAGTCGCCGGATATCAACGAGAGTCGCGCGCGGTTCAGCGTGAACAATGCCGGACAGATTCGTTTCGGACTTGCCGCTATTAAAGGCGTGGGACTCAACGCCGTTCAAGCTATCCTCGACGAGCGTAAAGCCAACGGACCATATAAATCGGTCTACGACTTGGTGGAGCGCATCAACTTGACGACGTGCAACCGCAAGGTTATCGACAGCCTTGCTTTGGCAGGCGCTTTCGACCGCTTTGGCGTCAATCGCGAGGACTTCGAAAAGACCGACGACGAGCCTTCGTTCGGCGAACTGCTTGTGCGCTACGGACAACGCTTCCAAACGCAGAAAGCCAACCAAACGGCGTCGCTTTTCGGCGACATTGAGGAAATCGACACCGCCAAGCCGGAGCCGTCGCACCGCAACACTTGGACCGACATTCAGCGACTCGATCGCGAGCGCGAATTCGTGGGACTTTATCTGTCGGCGCATCCGTTGGACAAGTACTACACCGAGGTTGAATACGGTTGCAACGTCAAGGCTCAAGACTATTCGACCATCAAGCAACTCGAGAATTTCGACTACGTTTTAGGCGGTTTGGTGGTTGAAAATAAAGAACTCGTGTCGCGCAACAACTCGAAATTCGCCGTCGTAAAAATCGAAGACTATACCGGCACGGCGGAGTTGCGCTTATACGGACGCAACTACGAGACATTTGCCCCGCAATTTGTCGTCGGGATGCCTGTTGCCGTACGCTTTACCTTCCAACGCAGCCGCTTTGCCCGCGGTGATTCGGCAGACAAATTGTATTTCACACTTCTATCGGTGTCGAATATCGACGGTATGCGTGGCGACCTCGTTCGCGGCATCACGCTGCGTACCGCCGAGACGAGCTTGTTGAATAACCGCTTTAGCGATTTGCTCGCTGCACATGTCAACAACGACGACGAGTCGGCGCTGCCGATGAAGTTGGAATTGCTTAACAAGAAGATGAATCTTTTTGTCGAACTTAATTCGTCGTGTCGAGTTGTGGCAAGTCGCGAATTCTTGTGCGAACTGGAGGATATGGGTATTGATTTTGCCTTCGATTCGCCGTTGTCGGCAATTCCGGAATAGAACCGAAAAACAAGAGCCTGTATCATAATAAATGTTAAGCAGAGGCGGACAAATCTGCTCAATGAATGTCCGAGCAAAGGTATTTTTGAAGAAAAATGTGCTGCCCTGTCGCATATTTTGGGCGATTTTCGCTTTTCGCCGCAGTCACATAGCTC
>JBJEDP010000187.1:0-5399 GCA_051872175.1 Candidatus Limisoma sp. | reverse complement strand
AAACGAGTATCCATAGCGTGTCGAAAATACGCTGTGGATGGGAGCGTCGGAGACGGTCTTTAACCTTATCGTATCTTCGACACGATGAGGTTTTACAGCCACTCGACCGCTTGCCCGGTCGCAGCAAGCCGTGACCCTACTGCGTTGATAATCAGCTGAATGTATTAAGCTTTTACCTCTTACCTCTCACCTCTTATCTCTTCTTTTTGTAGAGTGTGATTGATGTGGAGAGCATTCGGTCTTCGATGTGTTGGCGTTCGGGGGCGATTTTGCCGTTTAGATACATTTCCATCATCAGGCTGCCGATAGGCACGCCGAACGTTGCGCCGAATCCGGCATTTTCGACGTATACGCAAATCGCAATCTTGGGATTGTTCATCGGCGCGAATCCCATAAATGCGGAGTGGTCGCGGCCGTGCGGGTTCTGTGCCGTACCGGTTTTGCCGCACACTTCGATGTCGCGGAGTTGTGCGCCACGGCACGTACCGCCGGTTACTGCCATGCGCATACCTTCTACGATTTCTTCATAGTATAGTCGGTCGATTTTGGGCACGCGCTTTGTGGTAAATTCCGCGGGCATAACCGTGTCGTGAATTTGCTTGACGACGTGCGGGGTGTAGAAGTAGCCTCGGTTGGCAATTGTTGCGGCGAGGTTTGCAATTTGGAGCGGAGTGGCGAGGATTTCGCCTTGGCCGATTGCGTCGGAGATGATGGTGTTTGCGCTCCAGCCGTTTTCGCGGTATACTTTGTTGTAGAATTTGCTGTTGGGGATGAATCCGCGACTTTCGCCGGGGAGGTCGACGCCGAGGCGGTAGCCGTAGCCTTGTTCGACCATGTAGTCTTTCCACACTTCAAACGCTTGCGCCGGTGAGCCATATTTGCTGCGGCGGTCAATCATATTTTTGAAGCCCCAGCAGAAGTATGCGTTACACGATGTTCGCAGCGCGGGCTTGAGGGTGATTGGCGATTCGTGGCCGTGGCATCCCACTTTGAGGCGTCCGCAGATGTATCCGCGGTGGCAAGGGTAGGAAGTCGACGGGGTTACGATTCCTTCTTGGCGGAAGATTAGTCCTTGCGTGGGTTTGAATGTTGAGCCGGGCGGGTATGCAGCCATGATTGCGCGGTCGAATAGTGGTTCGGCGGGGTCGTTCATCAGCTCGCGATAGGCTTTGCCGCGTTCGCGACCGACGAGCATTTTCGGGTTGTAGGTAGGGCTCGATACGAGCGCGAGGATTTCGCCTGTCGATGGCTCGATGGCAACGATTGCGCCGGTTTTGCCTTGCATAAGTTTTTCGCCGTATGCTTGTAGATTGATGTCGATGCCGAGGGTTAGGTCTTTTCCGGAGATGGGAGCAATGTCGCGTGCGCCGTTTTCGAAGCGTCCTTTGATGCGTCCGTTAGCGTCACGAATGAGAATCTCTTGACCTTTGAATCCGCGGAGGTATGGCTCATAACTTTTCTCGATGCCGAGGTCACCGGTGTAGTCGCCCGGGCGGTAGTAGTCGTCTTTCTTGATGTCGTTGTCGTTCACTTCGCGGATGTTGCCGAGCACGTTGGCTGCGTTTTCGTAGGCATACTGGCGGAGGATGCGTTTCTGGATGAAAAATCCGGGGAAGCGATATAGTTTCTCTTGCAGACGACCGTAGTCTTTTGCCGAGATGTGGGTGATGAGCACTTGTTGCGTATACGAAGAATAGCCCGGGTTTTTGCGCGGATTTCGCATATCGTCGAAGCGTCGGCGAAGTTCTTCGATGTCGATTTGCAGGGTGTTGCAGAAGTCGATGGAGTCGAAGTCGGGCTTGATTTCGCGTGGGATAACCATAACGTCGTAGGCTGGCTGATTGTAGACGACGAGGCGGCCTTTGCGGTCGAAGATTTGTCCGCGCGAGGGGTAGATTGTCTTGCGAAGGAATGCGTTTGAGTCGGCGTTTTCTTTGTATTTCGAGTCGAACACTTGGAGCTCGAAAAGGCGTATCAAGTAGATGACTACCAATAGAATCAGCAGTCCGGCGATGACGTATTTTCTTTTCTCAAGACTATAATCCTTTTTCATTCTTAGTGTTGACTATGCTGTCGATGCCGAGCATCAAAACAAACGAAAGAGCCGTAGAGCAAATTATGCGAAACAGTGCATGCAGAATGTTGGCTGCCGAGAAGAGTTCGATAGTTACGATTAGAGCGCAGTAGCAGAATGTCATACTGACCAGGTATTTCATAAACACGGCTGTGCCGAGACTCCGAATCGAGGGGACGGGGTCGGTGATTTCGTCGCGGCGAGGCACGTAGAGGCGAAGCACTACGTTGCGAAGTGCGGCGGTGATTGTGCATGCCAGGGCGTTCATTCCGTAGGTGTCGGAGAAGATGTCGATGAGCAGTCCGACGGCGAACGAGATGACCATCAGCCAGTTGACGTGCAGGTTGATGGGCAGTCGGAAGAGCACGTAGACGAATATGAAAGGCGTGGCAACGTGGAATAGGCTGATGTTGTTGCACACGAGCACTTGCACGAGGAGCAAGATGACGAACAGAACGATGAATTGTATGATTTGTTTAGCCATTATTCTTCGGTTTCGATGGTTCGTAACTCGGCTGCAATATTGCTCTTGATGGCTCTCACGGTGCTCAGTCGGGTGAAGTCGGTCGACAGTTTGATGCGCAAGCTGTGGAAGTTGTCGTCTTTAGCCTTGAGCCCCGATTCGATGGTGCCCACGATGAGTCCTTCGGGGAATACCGACGAGAATCCGCTGGTGATGATGGTGTCGCCTTTGTGATATTTGACGTGCTTGGGCATTTCTTCGAGCACGCAGTAGTATGGGTTGCCGCCGTCCCAGTAGAGGCTGCCGAAGTAGTCGGAATTTTTTACCTTGCACGAAAGCCGCATGTTGGGGTTGAGCAGTGAGATGATACGCGCGGCGTGGTCGCTTGTGCTGCTGACGATGCCGACAACGCCGTTTTGGTCGACGACGCCCATTTCCGGCTCTATTCCGTCGAGACGTCCTTTGTCGATTGTGATGTAGTTCATCGGCTTCGACACGCTGTTGTTGATAACCGTAGCGAAGTGATATTCAAACTGTTGCGCCACCGAGTCGGGCAGGTTAATCGAGTCGGCGCTCATAGCGATGCGGTAGTCGTTGATGCGGTGCTTGAGGTTGATAACTTCCATCTCGAGCAATGCGTTACGCTGCTGCAGGTCGGCGTTAATCGACTGCAGGTTGAAATACGACGTTACGCTGCTGGTGAGTTTATAGACCGACGATGACACTCGGCTTGCCGAAGTGAGGTAAACCGATTGTTGGTACGGGTTGTTTTGAAAGAGCATGATGCAACTGAGCATCACGAGAATTGCAAAAACGAACCACGCCGAATGCCGTACGATGAAGTCTATTAGGTTGCGCACTATATTTTTTAGGTAAGAGTGGAGAGGTAAGGGGTAAGAGTGGATGGGTTATTGAGTTCTCTAACCACTAACCTCTAACCACTCTCACCTCTTGCTTCTTTACTGTTATCGAATAAGGAAAGAGAAGCGCTTGATGTTTTTAAGCGCGATACCTGTACCTTTAGCCACTGCGTGCAACGGGTCTTCGGCGATGTTGAAGTTAATGCCGATTTTGTCGGACAAGCGTTTGTCGAGACCGCGAAGCAGAGCGCCGCCACCCGAGAGGTAGATGCCGTTTTTGATGATGTCGGCATAGAGTTCGGGCGGTGTATTTTCGAGTGCATTGAGCACGGCTGCTTCGATTTTCGAAATCGACTTTTCGATGGCGTGCGAAATCTCTTGGTAGGAAACGGCAACTTCCATCGGAAGGGCAGTCATCACGTTCGGGCCGTGCACGATGTAGTCTTCGGGCGGATTTTCGAGTTCGGTAAGCGCCGAGCCGACGTTGATTTTGATGCTTTCCGCCATGCGTTCACCCACCTTGATGTTGTGAGCGCGGCGCATGTGCTCTTGGATGTCGTCGGTGAGCACGTCGCCGGCGATGCGGATGCTCTTGTTGGTCACGATACCGCCGAGCGAAATCACGGCGATTTCGGTTGTGCCGCCACCTATGTCGACAATCATGTTGCCTTGAGGAGCTTCAACGTCGAGTCCGATGCCCAGGGCAGCTGCCATAGGCTCGTAAATCATGTAGACGTCGCGTCCGCCGGCATGTTCCGACGAGTCGCGCACGGCGCGGATTTCCACTTCCGTACTACCCGAGGGGATGCACACGACGATGCGCAACGACGGCGAGAACCAGCGATTTTTCGAACTTACCATCTTGATAAATCCGCGAATCATCAGTTCGGCGGCGTTGAAGTCGGCAATCACACCGTCGCGAAGCGGGCGGATAACCCTGATGTTGGCGTTTTCCTTGCCTTGCATCAGCTTTGCATCTTCGCCGACGGCAACCAAGTGGCCGCGAGTGTCGACGGCTACATACGACGGTTGGTCGACAACGATTTTGTCGTTGTTTATTATAATTGTGTTGGCTGTTCCTAAGTCAACGGCAATTTCTTGTGTTAAAGAAAAGAGTCCCATTTGTTTGTCGTAATTATTTTAATGCTTGAAGTGACGGATGCCGGTCATCACCATGGCAATTCCGTTTTTGTTGCAGAAGTCAATAGTGTCGTTGTCGCGAATCGAGCCACCGGGTTGGATGACGGCGGCAATACCTGCTTCGTGCGCAATTTCGACGCAGTCGGCAAAGGGGAAGAATGCGTCGGAAGCCATAACGGCGCCGTTGAGGTCAAAGCCGAACGAGCGGGCTTTGGCGATGGCTTGGCGCAGGGCGTTGACGCGTGAGGTTTGCCCGATGCCGCTGGCATAGAGCTGACGATTGTGAGCAAGTACGATGGCGTTGCTCTTGCTGTGCTTGACAATCTTGTTGGCAAACAGTAGGTCGTCGGCTTGAGCGGCGGTAATGGCTGTCGTGGTGGCTTGGCGAAGGTCGTCGACGGTTTCGCGGCGCAAGTCTTTGTCTTGGCGGAGCACGCCGCACAGTGCCGTACGAATTTGCGTCGTAGGCATTTCGGCAGGCTTGCGCACCAAGATGATGCGGTTTTTCTTCTGCTTGAGCACGTCTAACGCCTCGTCGGTGTAGGAGGGCGCAATAATCACTTCGAAGAAAATCTTGTTGATTTCTTCGGCAGTTTCGCGGTCAATCTCACCGTTGGCAATCAGCACGCCGCCGAAAGCCGATACGGGGTCGCCGGCAAGAGCGTCGCGCCACGCTTCGGCGATGGTCTTGCGCGTAGCCACACCGCAAGCGTTGTTATGCTTGAGGACGGCAAACGTAGGCTCGTCGAAGTCGTTAATCAAGTTGACGGCAGCGTCGATGTCGAGTAAGTTGTTGTAGGAAATCTCCTTGCCGTGAAGTTGGTCGAACATCTTACCGAAGTCGCCGAAGAATACGGCATTT
>JBJEDP010000186.1:0-5408 GCA_051872175.1 Candidatus Limisoma sp. | reverse complement strand
AATCCTTATTTTTCTTAATTTTTGTTGGTCTAATGCCGAATATTGTATTAATTTTGCAGTCCAACAACAAAAATCCGGTAAGCAACAAACAACAATTATCTACACTTAACTTATGAAGAAATTATTACTTTTAGCAAGCGCACTGCTGATAAGCACCTGCGTTTTTGCAAAGCAAATCAGCGAGGCTGAAGCATTATCCCTCGCAAGCAAGTATGTAGACATCGAAATCGGACATACACCGTTCAAAACGCTTAAGTCCGCGTCAAAGCGACAAGCGAAAAATGCCGAATACTACATGTTCAATTCCGACAAGGGCGGATTCGTAATAATCTCTGGCGACGACTCGTTGACCGAGCTCATCGGCTACAGCGACAGCGGCGCTATCGACGAAGACAACATGCCGACCAACATGAAGGCATGGCTCGACCAATACGCCGAATACGTCAATGCCGTACGCAGCGGTGAAGCGGAACCGACAAAAATTACCGCTCGCCTCACCTCTACCGGGTCAGTATCGCCTATGATTACCACTAAATGGGACCAAGGCACGCCCTACAACAACCTGGCACCGACGCTGTCGAGCGGTTCGCACTGCGCAACAGGCTGTGCCGCTACCGCATTGGCGCAAATTATGAACTACTACGAATGGCCCGCAAAAGGCTTGGGTAGCCACTCCTACACGTCAAGCACCAATAGTTACTCACTGTCGAGCAACTTTGCAAGCCACACCTACGATTGGGCAAATATGCGCGACGAGTATACCAACAGCAACTGGACCACGGCGCAAGCCTCTGCCGTTGCGCAGTTGATGTACGACTGCGGCGTGGCTATGGATATGGACTACGGCGACTCGAGCGGCGCTACTAACGGCGGAATTCTCACAGCAGCAACAACCTACTTTAATTATAACAGCCAAATCATTATGCGCGGCGGTTGCACCACTGCAACATTTCAACAAACAATCATCGACAACCTCAACGAAGGCAAGCCGCTACTGTTCACCGGACAAGGCATCGGCGGTGGTCACGCATTCGTTGTCGACGGTTACGCTGTCAGCGGTTATCTCCACGTCAACTGGGGCTGGAGCGGCGTCAGCGACGGCTATTTCAACGTCAACTATATGAACCCGAGCGCGCTCGGCACAGGTGGCGGTACTGGCGGTTTCAACTTCGGTCAATCGATTATCATCATCGAGCCGAATCGCACTTCCGAGGCAGCCACTGTCACAGAACTCCCGATGACTTACGAGTCGATTGCGCTTGCTTCATCGATTACATCAACAAGCCAATCGCCTTCATTCACAGTCACGAACTGCTTCAACCAAAACGGCACAAAATACACAGGTCAAATTTGCGTTGCTCTCATTAACAGCAACAATCAACTTGTAGCAAACTCAACAGTCAAGAGCCTCGATTTAGACCCGGGATACGGCTATTCAAAACTGAGTTTTTCCGGCATGTCGCTCTCGGGTTTGGCAAGCGGCACATATTATGCAATTCCAATCTCGAAGAAGGACAGCGAACAATATTGGCAAACTTGCGAAGGCTCTCTTGACTTCGTCCAAATCAAAATCAACGGCACTTCGGTTTCGATTGCAAATCCCGCACCCGTGCTCTATATCGATTCTGAAATTGAAACAGAAGCCAATATGATGCTCGACTATGCAACGAAATTCGTCATTCCGTTGAGCAACTACGGCTCGCTTCCTGCAAGCGGTACGCTCAACATTGCAATTAAGAAAGCAGGCACGACAGTTACAACCGGCACTGTTGAGAACGTAATCGTCTACGACTCAGCCGACTGCAACGTAGAAGCATCTTTAAAGTTCCCGTCAAGCTCATTCCAGACCGGCGTTGAATACGAATTGGCAGTAACAGGATTTACCCTCGACGATGGAACAACAATAGCCGTAACACAAAACTCTGCAGCATGCAAGTTCACTTTCGGTTCAAAATACTCTGTTCCGACAAATGCGCTCACGTTCTACAACAAAGGCGACAACCTCCACGGCATTTCTCTTGACGTTCCATACTTTGCCAAGGATGAATGCCCGGACATCATCTTCACTTATATACAAAACCCGTGGTCTGAATCGTGGACAGGATATATTGGTGTAGGTGTATATAGCGGCGACAATCTGTTGCTCGATTCCAACGGATATGGAGTAACTTTGGCGACATCCGTGTACTACAGAGCAACAGCGTTCCAAAATATGATGCCCGACTTGTCGACGCTCTCCGACGGAACATACTACGTTCACCCGCTTTCGAACCGCGTGGTAAATTCGGCAACAACCGGTTGGATTAAGTTTGCTTACGACTCGACAATTAAACTCATCGTCAAAGGCGACATCGTTTACCTCAACGAATTATCGGGCGTAAACGACATTACGACCGACAAAGTCGCAATCTTCCCGAACCCGGCAACCGACTACGTTCGCGTAACAACAGCCGACGATGTTGAAAGCATCAGCATCTACAGCCTCAACGGAAGCCTCGTTCGCAAAGTGGACAACACTGACGAAGTCGACGTAGCCGACCTCAACAAGGGCTGCTACCTCATCTCTATCAAGACCGCAAACGAAACAATTCGTTCGAAATTCTTCAAGAAATAGACATCACTGACATCTGCTGCCACTGCGGTAGATGTCAGCTTTTTACAAAAAAGAGGACGTATCAAAATTGATATGCCCTCTTTTTATAATCACAAAAGCTACACTCTAAGCGAGCGAGTTGATGATTTCGAGAATCTTGTCGTAAGCGGCATTGATATTGTCGGGATTCTTACCGCCGGCTTGAGCGAATGCCGGTTGACCGCCGCCACCACCTTGGATGAGTTTCGCTGCCTCGCGAACGATTTGCGAAGCGTTGAAGCCACGCTTGGTAAGGTCGTCGGTAACCATCACCGTAAGCATCGGCTTGCCTGCGTTGAGCGTAGCGCCGATGAAGATTGTGCTTGCCGGACTTGCCTCGCGCACTGCGAAAGCCACGCCCTTGACTGCGTCGGCAATACGCGGACCGAGAAGGCTGCAAACCTTGATGTCGTTAATCGATTCCGCTTTTTCGAGCACTTGCGCCGTAACCGTCTTGACACGCTCTTTTATCATGTTTTCAGCCTCCTTGCGCAGCTCTGCATTTTCGCTGATTGTCTTGCGCACGGCTTGAATGACGTTTGACGTATTGAGCAGGCTGCTCATTTCGGTAAGCATATCTTGGAAATTGTAGATGGCGTTTTCGACGGTTTCGCCGGTAATAGCTTCGATGCGGCGAATTCCGGCAGCAATACTGCTTTCCGAAACGATGCGAATCATACCGATATTACCGGTATTAGCCACGTGCGTACCGCCACAGAGTTCGATAGACGAATCGTATTTGACAACGCGAACGTCGTCGCCGTATTTTTCGCCGAACAGTGCCATAGCGCCGAGGGCTTTGGCTTCGGCGATGGGCATATGGCGATGCTCTTCGAGGGCAATGGCACGGCGCACTTTCTTGTTAGCAAGACGTTCCACTGCACGAATCTCTTCGGGAGTCATCTTCTGGAAGTGTGAGAAGTCGAAGCGCAAGATCTTAGCCGACACAAACGAGCCTTTTTGCTCAACGTGAGTGCCGAGCACTTCGCGCAAAGCCTCGTGGAGCAAGTGTGTTGCGGTGTGGTTGCAAGAAATAGCCATGCGGTTGTCGGCATTGATGCGAGCAACAACAGGTGCTTCGGGATTTGTCGGGATGCGACGCATAATGTGCACGGGCAGGTTGTTTTCGCGCTTTGTATCGGTAACTTCGATAGTTTCGTCGCCGACAACGAGCCAACCCGAGTCGCCTACCTGACCGCCCATTTCTCCGTAGAACGGCGTTTTGGCGAGCACAACTTGATAGAACTCTGCGTTTTTCTGTTTCACCTTACGATAGCGAAGGATGCGAGTTTCCACCTCGGTAAGGTCGTAGCCGACGAACTCCGACTCGCCTTCAGCGAGAGTTACCCAGTCGGAAGCCTCAACGGCAGCGGCATTACGCGCACGCTCTTTCTGCTTAGCCATTTCGACGTTAAACTCTTCGATGTCGACGCCCAAGCCGTTCTCTTTGAGAATCAACTCGGTAAGGTCGAGCGGGAAGCCGTAGGTGTCGTAGAGCGTAAACGCCTCGGCGCCTGAAATCGATTGCTTACCGGCTTTACGAGCATCGTCGATAACCTTTTCGAGCAACTTGATACCGGTTTCGAGCGTACGCAAGAATGCGTCTTCCTCTTCTTTGATAACCTTCTTGATAAGTTCGGCTTGGTCCTTCAATTCGGGATAAGCGGCACCCATCGAATCGACGAGCGTGTCGACGATGCGATAGATGAATGCTTGCTTCTGTCCGAGGAACGTGTAAGCGTAGCGAACGGCGCGGCGCAGAATGCGGCGAATGACGTAACCCGCCTTAGCGTTCGACGGCAGTTGCGACTCGGCAATCGAGAACGAGATTGTGCGCACGTGGTCGGCAATAACGCGCATAGCCACGTCGGTTTTGGGGTCGTCGCCGTAGGCTTTGCCTGAAAGTTGACCGATTTTCTTCAACAGCGGTTGGAACACGTCGGTATCGTAGTTCGACTTTTTGCCTTGCAAAATGCAGCAGAGGCGCTCGAAGCCCATGCCCGTATCGATAACCTTCATGGGCAGCTGTTCGAGGTGACCGTCGGCGAGTCGATTGAACTGCATAAACACGATGTTCCAAATCTCAATCACTTGAGGATTGTCTTTGTTGACGAGGTCGCGACCTGAAATTTTGGCTTTTTCTTCGTCGCTGCGAAGGTCGATGTGGATTTCCGAGCAGGGGCCGCAGGGACCGGTTTCGCCCATTTCCCAGAAGTTGTCGTGCTTATTGCCGTTGATGATATGGTCGGCGGGCAGATGCTTGAGCCAGAAACCGGCGGCTTCGTCGTCGCGCGAGAGTCCTTCGGCTTCGGAGCCTTCGAACACGGTGGCGTACAAGCGTTTGGGGTCGAGGTGAAGCACATCGACCAAATATTCCCAGGCCCAGTCGATGGCTTCGGCTTTGAAGTAGTCGCCAAACGACCAGTTGCCCAACATTTCAAACATGGTGTGATGGTAGGTGTCATGACCCACTTCCTCCAAGTCGTTGTGCTTGCCGCTCACGCGCAGACACTTCTGCGAATCGGCCACACGTTTGAACTTGGCTGCTTTGTTACCCAAGATAATGTCCTTGAATTGGTTCATGCCGGCATTGGTGAACATCAAGGTGGGGTCGTCCTTGATTACCATCGGAGCCGACGGTACGATGTGGTGCCCTTTGCTTTCAAAAAAATCTTTGAAAGATTGGCGTATTTCTTTGGCTGTTAACATTTTAGATATGTTGTAAATTATTATTTTTGCATTTTTTCAGGGCTTTTCACCTTATTAAATGAATTTT
>JBJEDP010000185.1:0-5423 GCA_051872175.1 Candidatus Limisoma sp. | reverse complement strand
CAACCTAATAAGGTTCGCGCCGGGCAGTCGAACATCAACGAAAACAGCATGAAGTCGATGACCATCTGGATTTCGATAGCCTCGTTGCTCTCGTCGTTGGGTGTGCTTGTGGCTACCATTATCGACAACAAAAAGAATTAGAGCCTACTTTTAAAATTAGAAAATGAAAAACGAAGATATAAAAGAACAATCGGATTCGAAAGTCAAAGAGGCATCGAAAGCCGACATCCAAATAAGCGACGTAATTGCTTGGACTACAACACACAAATTGTTTATTTCGCTCTCGGTATTTGTCTGCCTGGTTTTGGGCTTTCTCTATGCCAACCACAGCCAGCAGATATTCCAACGCGAGTCGAGCGTTATGATTCGGTCGGACTCTTACGGCAACTCGCAGATTGGCGAACTTGCCGCCTTCTCCGATTTGAACCTGTTTAACACGGGCATCGACGTCTACAACGAAATCGAGGCGTTTCGCTCGCCGATATTGATGGAGCGCATCGTCGAGCGCCTGGGCATCAACACAACCTACACGTCGAAAAACTGGATAGGTCGCGTGACAGACTGGTACGACGAAACGCCGCTTGTCGTCAAGTTTGTCGAGCCTATTACATCTTACGACGGCGAGGATGTTACGTCGTTTTCGTTTGCTTTGTCGTCCGACGACGATAAGAAATTTCAAGTCAGCGATATAAGAATCAATGGCAAGCCGAGCCGTTCGACAGCCGACGTTGCGGTCGGAGTGGATTCGAAAACGCCGGTTGGTACGATTGTTGTCACGCCGACGAAATTCTATAAGGACAACTTCACGGGGACGCTTTACGTCGACCATACGACGGTGAAAAATTGCGCAAAGTCGAAGATTAAGAGCCTCGAGTCGTCGTTGTCCGACAAAAAGTCGACCGTTATCAACTTTAGCTTTACCGATTCGAACGCAAAGCGCGCCGAAGACATCCTCAACACGTTGCTCGACGTCTACAACGAAGAGTGGATTCGCTATATGAACGAATCGACCGACAACACCTCGAAGTTTATCAACGAGCGCTTGGTGGTTATCGAGGAAGAACTCGGGCTGGTCGATTCCGACATCGAAAAGTTCAAGAGCAGCAACCGTCTGCTCGACATCGGCACCGAAACCACTCGCGTGTCGGAAGCCTCGGTGAAATATTCCGACGAAGCATTCCGCGTCAACAATCAACTGTCGATTGCGCGTTTCATTCGCGAATATCTTGTCGACAAAACCAAGACGCTCGACCTTCTTCCCGCAAACTCCGGCATCAACAACGACAACATCGAGCTGCAAATTGCGGAATACAACAAGAAACTCCTTGAACGTCAGCGCCTTGCCGACAGCAGTAGCGACAGCAACCCGCTTGTTGCCGACATGAACAACCAACTGGCAATGATGCGTCAGACTGTTCTTCATTCGGTCGACAACCTCATCAGCACGCTCAAGATTCAAGCGCAGCGCATCAACGACCAGGAGAGCAAAATCGAGGGGCAAATCAGCTCGAATCCCGGCAAGGTTAAGCAATTGCTGTCGATAGAGCGTCAGCAGAAGATTAAGGAAGAGCTTTATCTCTACTTGCTGCAGAAGCGCGAAGAAAACGAGCTGACGGCAAGCATCGTTGTCAACAACACCCGTCTGCTCAAGCCGGCAACCGGCGAAACCGCTCCGATAGCGCCCAAGAAGGGCTTCATTATGCTCGTTGCTCTTATGCTCGGCGTGGCTATCCCGTTCGGCTATATGTATCTGTCGAGCATCATCGACACTTCGGTGCGCGGTCGTAAAGACGTCGAAACCTTGTCGGCGCCCATCGTCGGCGAAATTCCTCAAGACGGCAAAAAGACGCTCAACATCCCCGACAAACTTCGTCTGCGCAAGCCCAAAGACGAGACCGTACAAGTCGTGGTGCGTCAGCGTAGCCGCAACGTCATCAACGAGGCATTCCGCGTGGTTCGTACCAACCTCGACTTTATGCTCAACAACTGCGCCGAGACTCAAGCCATTATGATGACTTCCTACAATCCCGGCAGCGGTAAGACGTTCACCTCGCTCAACATCGCCACGTCGATGGCGCTGAAAGGCAAGCGCGTTATGCTCATCGACCTCGACATCCGTAAGGCAACCCTGAGCAAGACCGTTGGCGAGCCGCGAAAAGGCATCACCAACTACCTCAACGGGCAAATCGACTACGAGCAAGCCGTTGTACACAATATGTTGGGCACCGAATGTCTCGACTTCCTGCCCGTAGGCATCATCCCGCCCAACCCGGCAGAGTTGCTGCTCGACAAGCGCTTGGAGACGCTTATTGCCGAGGTTAAGCAGCACTACGACTACATCTTCATCGACTGTCCGCCGGTGGGCATCGTAGCCGATACGTCAATCATTTCGCGCGTTGCCGACCGCACAATCTTCGTCATACGCGTCGGCGTGCTCGACCGCCGCGTGCTGCCCGACATCGAACGCGTCTACAAGGAGCAACAATATCCCAACATGTCGCTGCTCATCAACGGTAGCAAGCAAGCCTTGGGCTACGGTTACAGCCGTTACAGTTATGGCTATGGTCGTTATGGATACGGCTATGGCGGTTATGGATATCACGAGGAGGGCGACGGTAAATAATGTGGCCATTTAGTAGAAAAACAACACTCTGCAAGAGCGATTTGCTCGGCGGAGCAGTCGATTGTCACACACATCTGCTGCCGGGCGTCGATGACGGATTTCGTAAGGCTGACGACAGCCTTGCAGCCCTTGCTCGCATGGAGTCGACGGGTGTGCGCACCGTGTGGCTCACCCCGCATATCATGGAAGATATTCCCAACGAGACCGACGACCTGCGTCGACGTTTCGACGAATTTGCCGCGCTTTACAACGGTCCGATTGAACTTCATCTGGCAGCGGAGCATATGCTCGACAACCTGTTTCTGGAGCGCTTCGAGAAGAAAGATGTTTTACCCATTTTCGACGACTATCTGCTCGTCGAGACAAGCTATTTCAACCCGCCAATCGGACTCGATGCCATCCTCGCCGATATTATGACGAAGGGCTACCGTCCGCTGTTGGCACACCCCGAACGCTATAAATATATGGACGAAGCCGACTACGAGCGTCTGCATAGCCGCGGCGTGGAGTTCCAGCTCAACCTCGGTGCGCTCACCGGCGGCTACAGTCCCACGACGCGCAAAAAAGCGGAATATCTGTTGCGCCGCGGCTACTACAGCCGAATCGGCAGCGACATCCACAGCCTTCGTAACCTTGAACAAATACTGACGACGCCGATGCCAACTTCTTCAGTTTCGCGCGTAGCCGATTTTCTGAACAACGAGTAAATGCAAAACCATACCGACAGCAACCGCCGCATTGCGCGCAACACGCTATTGCTCTACTTCAGAATGATACTGACGATGTGTATTACGCTCTACACGTCGCGTGTCATTTTGGCGGCGTTGGGCGTCGAAGATTTCGGCATCTACAACATCGTTGCCGGCGTGGTCGTGCTGTTCAGTTTCCTCAATTCAGCGATGACGAATGCCACTCAGCGCTATCTGAGCATGGCGTTGGGGCTGGGCAAAGCAAAATATGTGCAACTGATATTTTCGACGAGCCTGCTGTCGCATCTCGTCATCTCCGGCGTGTTGCTCGTGCTCTGCGAAACTGTCGGACTTTGGTTCGTCAATACGCAACTGATAATTCCTCCCGACCGCATGATGGCGGCAAACGTGGCATATCAGTTTGCCATTCTGATTACCATAATCGACATCAACCGCATACCGTTCTTCTCGAGCATCATCGCTCACGAGCGGATGACGTTTTTCGCCTATTTGGCAATCGTCGAGTCGCTGTTGAAACTCGCCGTAGCGTTGTCGATAGCCTATGTATGCTCGGTCGACAAACTCATCCTCTACGCCGGGCTGTTGGCTGTGTCGTCGGCGGTGATTTTTACCACGTTTTTCATCTACTGTTTGCGCCATTTCGACACGAATCGCCCTGTGCTGAAGTTTAAGAAAAACCTCTTTTTCGAGTTTATCACCTTCACCGGATGGAATCTTCTCGGCAGTGCATCGTATCTCGGCTATTCGCAAGGCATCAACATCGTGCTCAACTTCTTCAAAGGCGTGGCTCTCAATGCCACGATGGGCATAACCTACCAAATACGTCACGCCGTGTTTTCGATGGTCTATTATCTCCGGATGGCAACCAATCCGCAGATTATCAAGTCGTATACCGTCAACGAGCGCGAGCGGTTTGAATCGTTGGTCAACAACATTTCGAAATTTTCGTTCTTCCTGATGCTGCCGATAGCGGCTGTGACGCTCGTCAGCGTGCCGGCATGCTATTTCGCTACGCTTGCCATGTCGGCGTGGAGCAAACTCGTTGTAGCCACGCTGCTGAGCATCGCCGTAGTTTCGGCAACGTCGTATTTCTTCGGATTAGACGCCTCCGGACGTCAGATGGTCAAATCGTTTGTTAAATCTAAATTGCATAAAGCCGCATGAAGTCGCTTTCGATAATAATACCGATGTATAAAGTTGAGGACTACATTGCGGAATGTCTTCAATCGATTTTACGCCAAGACTGTCGCAATATCGGTTTCGACTACGAACTCATCCTTGTCGACGACGGCAGCCCGGACAACTGCGTTAAGGTTGCTCAATCGATACTCAGCCGATTGCCGTACCGACTGATACGTCAAACCAATCAGGGTCTGAGTGCGGCGCGCAATGCAGGTCTGGAGGTCGCTACGGGCGAATTCGTGTGGTTTGTCGATTCCGACGATTGGATTTCAGACGATAGTTTTGCCGCACTTGCCGACGTCGATACAACTGACCTTGATGCAATTGCCATCAATGCAATCGACGAAGTCGAAGGCGCTCGGTGTCGAATCGACTTCGGCGAAACGGCAGGAAGCGTAGTGACCGGGTTAGATGCACTCACGTCGGGCACGTTCTTGTATGGTGCGCCGTTTACAATCTATCGCCGTGAGTTTCTCAACCGACATTCTTTGCGCTTCTTCCCGGGAGTATATCACGAAGATAACGAATTTACGCCTCGTGCTTACTACTATGCTCGCCGAATTTATCGACTCGACCGCGTGTTCTACCATGTTCGCATCAATATGCAGTCAATAACGCGTAGTGTCAACCCAAAACGCTTTTTTGACTTGTTTACAGTTGCGTCGCGGCTTTCGGAGTTTTCCGACAGTGAGGTGGAGAAGCCTTCTCGCTACGTGATGAGCCGTTGCATCGGGTTGGTGCTCAACAGCGCGCTCGACGGTGTCGGCAAAGTAGAAGATGACAAGAAGGCGGAGTTGCAAAAACGCTTTTTGGCTGAGAAATCGCTATGGAAGCATTTCCTCAAGTCGAAAAATCCGAAATATATAATAGAAGGTATTGTTTTTATGATTTTCGGCGGATTCGGTTTT
>JBJEDP010000184.1:0-5438 GCA_051872175.1 Candidatus Limisoma sp. | reverse complement strand
AATGCTACCATACTACTATAAAAAATCTTACGAATAACCTCGTGAGATTTTTTTTGCACATCCGAACGGCCTATTTCGGATGGTTACGGCGCGACCGGGATATCGTTTGTGCTAAAAAACAACAAAAGAGGACAAATCCGTTGCCGGGGAGTCCTCTTCTGTTTACATTTCAGGAGTTGTGATGTCGGCACTTGTGCCGGAACGTCAACTCTTAGTTGTTGGTTTTTACGCGGCGCTCTTTGATACGAGCTTTCTTACCGGTAAGATTGCGCAAGTAGTACAATTTAGCACGGCGAACTTTACCGTATTTGTTGATGGTGATGCTGTCGATGAACGGAGATTCAATCGGGAAGATACGCTCTACACCAACATTGTCGCTAACTTTGCGCACTGTGAAACGCTTCTTGTCGCCTTCGCCCGAGATGCGGATAACCACACCGCGATATTGCTGAATACGTTCCTTGTTACCCTCTTTGATGCGATAAGCCACTGTGATAGTGTCGCCAGGGCGGAAGTCGGGATGCTGTTTGCCGGTTGCAAATGCTTCCTCGGCTACTTTAATCAAATCCATTTTATTTTTATTTAAAACGTTAATAATTATCGCAATGTAAACAAACCACTCGTTTTGCCAGAGATTGCGAAAAGCGGTGCAAAGTAACTCATTTTTTTCGAATTACGCAACTCTTTGGCGCTTTTTTTGTCCGTCTTTTGCATCGTTGTTGCTTTCGCTTGCTTTTTCGGCGGTTTTGATATAACTTCGCAACTATGAAAGGAAAAGAAACTACCGACAAACTTCAATGCCAAATCCTCGTCGAAACGATGTATTTCCACGGCGTCAAGCATGCCGTGGTGTCGCCGGGCTCGCGCAACGCTCCGCTGATTGTTGCCCTTTCGCGCAGCCGCATTCAGACTCACGTCGTTGTCGATGAGCGAAGTGCAGCATATGTGGCGCTCGGCATGTCGCAACAACTGAACGCTCCCGTGGCGCTGGTATGCACTTCCGGAACGGCGTTGCTCAACTATGCTCCGGCGGTTGCCGAGGCTTACTATCAAAAGTTGCCGCTGATTGTCGTTTCGGCTGACCGCCCGCAGGAGTGGATTGACCAAGACGACAGCCAAACCATTCGCCAATTTCAAGCGCTCAGCCAATTCGTCAAGCGTTCGTACGACATCCCGGCGCGTTGCGACGACGAGACTGCCATATGGTACGCCGAGCGCATTGCTCACGACGCTATGATGGAAGCGCTGTCGCTCCGCCGTGCGCCCGTGCACATCAACGTGCAGCTCGCTGAGCCGCTCAACGGATTGACTACCGACAAATATCGGCTGCGCAGAATTCAGCATTTTCCGTCGAGCGACGGCATCTACCGGCAAGACATTCAAAAACTTGCAGGGCAATTGACGGGCAAGCGCGTTATGATTATTGCCGGTTTTATGCAGATTAACGAGCCTCTTCGCCAGGCGCTCAACGTCATTGCCGCAAAAGATGCCGCCGTGGTGCTTACGGAGACGATTTCGAACATGGGCGACGATTTTACAATCAACGCAATCGACCGCACCCTGCTCGCCATCGACGAAGACGATAAGCGCTACCGCCCGGACGTGGTGATTACAATCGGCGGGGCTATCGTGTCGCGCAAAATCAAGGCTTATCTGCGAAAGGTCAAAGCCGAGCATTGGTACGTCGGCATCGGCGATGTCACCGTCGACTGCTTCCAGAACTTGACAAGACGCATCGACGCCAATCCCGACACGTTTATCCCTTTTCTTTTTGAATGCGCCATCACCGTCAAATCGTTCTGCACCCTTTGGCAAGACGCTTACGCTGCCGGGCTGCGCCGCCACGAGCGCTTTCTCGAGAGAATCGGCTGGTCGGACATGAAGGCGTACGAGATTATCTTCGAATTCTTCTACGAGAACCCCGATAACCTGATTATGCAGTTTAGCAACGGCACAACGATTCGCTATGCGCAACTCTTCGGCGAAAAAGTGATTCCGCCCAACTCCTGCAATCGCGGCGTGTCGGGCATCGACGGCTGCACGTCGACGGCAATCGGCGCCGCCATAGTCAACGGACCCGCCGTGCTGATAACAGGCGACATGAGTTTCTTCTACGACATCTCGGCGTTGAGCGCACTTACGCCGAAAGTGCCGCTGAAAATCATCGTCGTCGACAACGGTGGCGGAGGCATTTTCCGCTTCGTCAGCAGCACGTCGTCGCTCCCCGAACTCGAAAAATATTTCGTGGTAAAACGCAATCTCGACGTCGAGAAGGTGGCTGCCGCGTTCGGCATCAAGACATTCAGCGCCGACAATGCGGACTGCCTCTACGACCAAATCTCAAACCTAATGGCAGAGAGCGGTCCGGCTCTGCTCGTCGTCAAAACCGACGGCAAACGCTCGGCGGAAATACTTAAAAACTACTTTAATCCTACCAAATAATTATGACAAAAAGAGAATGGAAACCGATAAAAGAGTATAGCGACATACTCTTCGACCAATACAAGGGCATAGCCCGCATCACAATCAACCGACCGGAAGTCTACAATGCCTTCCGCCCGCAGACCAACGAGCAAATGCTCGACGCCTTCGACATCTGTCGCGACCGCGCCGACATTCGCGTAATCGTGCTCACCGGCGCCGGCGACAAGGCGTTCTGCTCGGGCGGCGACCAAAACTATAAGACGCGCGGCGGCTACCGCGACAGCGACGGCACTCCCCGACTCAACGTGCTTGACCTGCACAAGGTGATTCGCTCGATTCCGAAGCCGGTAATCGCTATGGTCAACGGCTACGCTATCGGCGGCGGCAACGTGCTCAACGTGGTGTGCGACCTCTCGATAGCCTCAGAAAACGCGCGTTTCGGGCAGACCGGACCGAAAGTGGGCAGCTTCGACGGCGGCTTCGGCTCGTCGTATCTCGCTCGCTGCGTCGGACAGAAAAAGGCGCGCGAAATCTGGTATCTCTGCCGTCAATACACTGCCGCCGAGGCGCTGGAGATGGGTATGGTCAACAAGGTTGTGCCGCCCGAACGCCTCGAAGACGAGGTCGTGGAATGGTGCGAAACGATTATGATGCGCAGCCCGTTTGCCATACGCATGGTCAAGCGTTGCCTGAACGCCGAACTCGACGGCCAACGCGGCTTGATGGAACTCGCCGGCGACGCCACTCTGATGTATTACCTTATGGACGAGGCTCAGGAAGGCAAAAACGCGTTCCTCGAAAAGCGTGACCCCGACTTCGACCAATTCCCCAAATTCCCCGGATAGATGATTGCTCGCTATTGCAAATATATGCTTCGGTTCAAGCAGCCGGCGGGGACGTCGCGCGGCGTGCTTACCGAGAAAGAAACTTATTTTATCAAAGTCTACGACCCGGCGACGCCGGAGGTGTTCGGCATCGGCGAATGTGCCCTGTTTCGCGGGCTGTCGGCTGACGACGTGCCCGACTACGAGCAACGCCTCGCCGCGCTTTGTCAAGCCGTCAGCCGCGACGAGCAGACGGACTTGACGCGCTTTCCTTCGATGCTTTTCGGGCTGGAAACGGCGATTTACGACCTCTCGTCGGGCGGTCGGCGCATGCCTTTTCCCTCGGCGTTTACCGACGGGCAAGGCGAAATTCCCATCAACGGACTGGTGTGGATGGGCACGCGCGACGAAATGCTGGCGCGTATCGACGAAAAACTCAAAGCGGGCTTTACGACCATAAAAATCAAGGTGGGCGCAATCGACTTCGAGAGCGAACTCGACTTGCTTCGCCACATCCGCAAGGTGTTTCCCGCCGAAGCCATCACGATTCGCCTCGACGCTAACGGCGGGTTTACGCCCGACAACGCACACGAGCGTCTCGACGCTTTGGCTCGCTACGACATTCATTCCATCGAGCAACCTATCAAAGCCGGACAATGGGACGAGATGGCTAAACTCTGCCTGAATTCGCCGATTCCGATTGCCCTTGACGAAGAACTCATCGGCATCTTCGACCAGGCGGAGCGCTGCCGCATGCTCGACACGATAAATCCGCAGTTCGTGGTGCTCAAGCCATCGCTCGTCGGCGGTTTTATGCAAACGCAACAGTGGATAATGCACGCCGCACAGCGCGGCATAGGCGGCTGGATTACGTCGGCGCTGGAGTCGAACATCGGACTCAACGCCATCGCGCAATGGACCGCCACGATGGGTGCCGACATGCCGCAAGGTCTCGGCACGGGCGCGCTCTATACCAACAACTTCGACTGCCCGCTTCGGCAAATCGGCGAGTCGCTCCGCTACGACCCGACAGCCGGCTGGCAGTTGCCTGAACTCGACTGGCGATGACCGTCGACGACTTTTTAGCCGAATGGCGCAACGACGATGCCTTCGTCACGGCGCATACGTCGGGCTCAACGGGCAAGCCGAAGGCGATTCGCTTGCTCAAAGCCGATATGCTGGCTTCGGCACGCGCCACTAACGCTCGTTTCGGCATCGGCGCGCACAGTCGGCTATTGCTATGCCTTTCGCCGAACTATATTGCCGGAAAAATGATGATTGTGCGTGCTCTCGACGCGGGGGCTCGGCTGACTGCCATAGAGCCGCACCGCGACTTGCTTGCCGGCTACCACGGTGAGTCGTTCGACTTTGCCGCTGTCATTCCGGCGCAGGCGCAGGCACTCGCCGACAATCCGGACCGACTCGCCCGACTCGGCACTATCATCGTCGGCGGCGGTCCCGTATCGGAGGAACTCGAAAGCCGTCTCGCCGCGCTCAATGCCGACGCCTACAGCACCTACGGAATGACCGAAACGTGCTCGCACATCGCGGTGCGACGCATCGGCGTCGACAGTCACTACACCACGCTGGCGCCGACAACGGTAAGCGACGACAACCGCGGTTGCCTGGTGGCTCGCCTGCCGCATCTTTCGGTGGGCGAAGTGACAACCAACGACCTTGTCGACATCGTCTCGCCTACGGAGTTTCGCTGGCGCGGACGCATCGACAACGCCATCAACAGCGGCGGCATAAAGATAATACCTGAAGAACTTGAGCGCGAGATTGCCGACCTGCTCGACGTGCGCTATTACGTCGGTCGCCGCCCGTCGCCGACATGGGGCGAAGTGCCCGTGCTTGTCGTCGAAACTGCCGACCTTACCGCCGACCGCCGCGACGCCCTACTCGCTGCCATGCGCAATCGCCTCGGCATCCGCGCACCACGACAAATCGTCGCCCTCGCCCGATTCGAAGAAACCCCGACCGGAAAAGTGGTAAGGAGGTGAGAGGGTAAAGGTAAGAGGTAAGAGGTAAGAGTAAAGAGTAAAGAGTGGAGATGTAAGACGATAAATGCGTCGCCGCCCTCGCCCGGTCGCACCGAGGCGAGAAATAGTGGAAAGGTAAGAGGTAAGAGTGACCGAGCATCCACAGCGTGTCGAAGATACGCTGTGGATAGTGTGCGTCGGAGACGCG
>JBJEDP010000183.1:0-5443 GCA_051872175.1 Candidatus Limisoma sp. | reverse complement strand
CACGAAGTGTTTAAAATCAGCACTTCACAATCTAAATATTTTCGAATGAAAAATTATATCATACTTACAATTTTGGCGATAGCCGCAGTGGCTTGTAATTCGTCGGAAAAGGTGTTATATCTTCAAGATGTGAAGACGGAAACGCCCGAAACGATAAGCCCTGACCAAACAATAACGATACAACCGAAAGACATGATGTCGATAGTCGTGTCGAGCAAGGACCCGGAATTGTCGGCGATGTTCAACCTCCCGAACGTCAGCCACATCGCAGGCTCGCCCTTGAAGACCGGCGGCTACAACAACTTGGTGGGCTACGTCGTCGACGACCAAGGCGATATCAACTTCCCGATTGTCGGCAAGGTTCACGCTGCAGGGCTAAACCGTTGGCAGTTGCAAGAGAAACTTAAGCAGGAGATGAAAAACCGTAACTTGCTGAAAGATATGGTTGTTACGGTCGAGTTTATGAACTTCAAGGTGTCGGTGCTCGGCGAAGTAAACGCTCCCGGCACATACCAAATCGACGGCGACAAGGTGACGATTCTCGAGGCGTTGGCGATGGCGAAAGACTTGACCATCCACGGCGTGCGCAGCGAAGTGTTTGTGATTCGCGAAGTGGAAGGCAAGCGCTACACCTACCAATTGGACTTGCGCTCGGCTGAAATGTTCAATTCGCCGGCTTACTATCTTAAGCAAAACGACATCGTCTACGTCCGTCCCGACAAGGTGCGCATCGGCGAATCGACACTCAACCAAAACAGCCTGAAGTCCGCCGGACTGTGGATTTCGATAGCCTCGTTGCTCTCGTCAATCGGCTTGTTGATAGTAAATATTCTTGATTAACCAGGCTCTGATGTCGGATTCCGGCAAAATAAAGCATACAAATCGGTTCTTTCGTTGGGCAGTGACCAAGTGGTATCTGGTTGCGGCAACGACGGTTGCGTGCTTTGTGCTTTTTGCCGTCTATTATGCTTACGTGCCGCGTAAGTATAGCCACACGATATCGTTCACGTTGAAGTTCGACCCCTACGGCTCGGCGATGACGCGCGACATCGAGATGTTCAACGAACTGACGTTCATCAACCACAAAACCAACTTCGACAACGAGAAGCAATTCTTCCGCTCGGTAGTGTTGGCGGAAGAAATCGTCGACCGGCTCGGCTTGGCGTGCGAAGTCTACAGCGAAGACAATGTCGGCATAACACATCTGCTCTACGGCGATTCGCCGCTCGTCTACACGTTTGTGCCGGCGGAGCGCGTTGCGTCGTTCGAGGCTAAGGCAGTGGTCGCCGGCGACACCGTTGTGCTCTCGTCGATGCATTCCGACGACAAGAAGTCGAACCGCGTCGTTCGTGTGCCCAAAGGACAGCCGACCGATACGCCTTTCGGCAAAATTACGTTTACTCGCGTGGGCAGTCAGCCGCGCGATTGCGAGCATTTCAACCTCCGTTACCGCTTGCCGCAACAAGTTGCCGACGAGTTGTCGCACAACCTCTATTTCACGACGGCGTCGACGTTTGCCACGGTGCTCAACTTTTCGTATGTCGACTATTCGTCGGAGCGCGCTCACGACGTGGTTGCGGAACTTCCGCACGCCTACAATGCGCTCTGGCACGACTATATCTTGCAGACCACCAAAAAGTCGAACGAGTTTATCACCGAGCAACTGCGAATCGTTGAAGCCTTGCTCGACAACACCGAAACTCGAATCGCCGAAATACGCTCCGAAAGCGGTCGCACAGACGAGCGCATCGACAATCGCAAGATGCTTCGCGAACAAACCCGGTCGGAGGTCGAGCAATTCAGCGCCGAAACCGAGATTTACATCATTCGCGGCATTCTCGACGATATGCAGCGCAGCAGCCGCTTGTCGATGCTGCCGCTCAACACCGGCATTCGCGACCGTATGCTAAATCGCCAAATTGCGGAATACAACACGTGCATTCTTCGCCTCGAAAATGTCAAGGCGTCGGCGCCGTCGAGTCCCGAAGTGGCGTCGCTTAGCGGCTCGGCGGTCGCTATGCGTTCCGCCATCGAGACGTCGTTGCGCAATCACGTCGACCAACTCGCAATGACCGAGCGTGAAGCCGCCGAAAACATCGCACTTATCAACGAAGAAAAAGTCAATTATGCCAAAGGCGAATGGCGCGAAGCCGACCGACTCCGCACGGCAAAGTATATCCAAGAAATTTATATGTTCTTGAAGCAAAAGCAAGAAGAATGTTTGCTTTCGATGAACATCAACCTCAATGCCGTGCGTATCATCAAAGAGCCGTCCGACGAGCCGGAGTTGGTGAGTCCCGACGTTCCGACAGCGCTTGCCTTGACGCTCTTCTTCGGACTGTTTTTCATCCCGTATAGCATTTACCTTTTCGGCGGCGCTTTCCGCCTACGCTTGACAAAAGCAGCCGAGATGGACGATTTCGTCGTTGTTGGCAGCCTGCCGATGTTCAAAACGCATCGCCGCCGCAAGCAACGCGTACGCCCGCCATTGTTGGTCGCCGACAACGTTGCCGACGACGTCAACGATGCCTATCGACTGATGCGCACCAACATCGACTTCCTCTTTGCCGACCGCCGTTGCCCGGTTGTGTCGGTGGCGAGCCTCGACGACCCGTTGCTTTGCGCAACGGTGGCATTGAACCTGGCAAAAGCGTATGCCATCAAGGGTTTGCGTGTACTCCTCGCCGATTTAGACTTGCGTTTCAGCCTACTCGCGCTCTCCGACAGAGGCGCAACGTCGGTGCTCAACGGCATCGATACCGTTGCCGATTCTATCGACCGCGAAGAATACGAGGGCATCGATTTGCTTGCCGCCGGACCGCAAGCACCCAATCCGTCGGAACTGCTCGACACCGGACTTGCGCGACTCGACGTCGATGCGTTGCGCTCGCAATATGATTGCATAATCGTCAATGCCGGACAAATTTCAAGCCATGCCGACGCTTTCTTGTCGAGCAAGATTGCCGATATGACCATTCTTGCGCTGCGCAGCGGCATGCCGTTAAGTTCTCTTGAAGCCCTGAAAAAGTTAGCCTCAAGCAACGAATTGCCGAGGCTAAGTCTTGCACTATGCGGTTTCGACGCCAAGAAACGCAGATAGGCGTCGCATCTAACGGCGGCTGATGCCGAGCCGCTCCAATCCTCTCAATACATCTTTGTTTTTCATAAACGTATCCCAAATAAATTGGGAGCGGTAGTTTTCTATCATCACGACGATAGGACCTTGGTCGATAGCGAGATACGACTTGACGATTTGTCGGTCGGACGTCACGCTGAGGTTCAACGCGTCGTAGAAACCGTATTCGCCGAACATTTGCTCGCCCATGTCGCGGTAGAGATACTTGACGACAGCCATCGATTCTTCGGGCGTGTAGGGGATTGACGAAATAGCCGCCGTGGGCGAGATTGTGCCGTTGTCGTTCGACGGAGAGTGTGCCGCATAGCCGTCGACGGGGCAGTCGCTTGCCGTCAGACCCCACAGGTTTTCGCCGTAGCCGATGAATTTGCTCGGATTGTCGATGCAGTAGGCGCGATTGATGAGCGTATGTGCTTTGTTTTGCTCGAAGTAGTCGCTGCAGACGCTGTCGCACAAGCCGCGCGGGTCAAGTCCGAGGAACGTGTAGTGCGCAAAGAAGAGCGGACCGCCCAGCGATGCGGCATTGCCGATTGGCAGCTCGATGCCGTAGAATTTCACGCCGCAACGAATGTCGCCGCCGCGTTGGAAGCCGTCTTCGTAGAGCGTGCGGTCGATAGGGTAGGTGGGCGACGAGGCGGCGAGAACGTAGGTCATCATTGCTTCGCACCAGCCGGTGATGCGCAGATTCATTTCGAATTCGTAGTTGGGCGACCAGTGCCACATCAGCGCGCCCGACCGTACGAAATGTGTCCACTCGATTTCCGACCAAAGGCGGTCGATGTCGGCAACGAGCGTGCTTTCGTCGGCATTAGCGCCTTCGGCAAAGTATTCGCGAGCAGTGAGCAGTCCTTGGAAGAGGAAACTCGTCTCGACCAGGTCAGCGCCGTCATCTTTTTGGCTGAACGGTTGCACGGTGGCGGTGTTGCCGTTATACCAGTGCGCATATGCGCCGTGGAAGCGCGGAGCAATCTTCAGAAAGTCGACAATTTTGCGAATTCGCTTGTAAGCATCGTCGCGCGACAAGTAGCCGCGGTGCGCTCCGGCAACGATAGCCATAACGCCGAACCCCGAGCCTCCGGTGGTAACGATGTCGCCGCTGGTGTTGCGTTCGCGAGCCATTCCGCACGGGTGTGCGAAGTCGGTGAAGTAGCGCAGAGTGGTGCGTTCTACCAGGTCGAGAATCTGCTCGTCGCTGAGCAGACAGATGCGCGTCTTTCGCTCGCCGGTGATTGCCGCCGTCGAGTAGATGTCGCCACCGCCGACCACCATGCGGTAGGCAACCGTGGTGTTGTCGGCTTCGCTCGACAGGTCATCGACGTACGACTTCGACGTGTTGGCTTCCGCAATTTTTATGTACGACGAACTGCCGATTTTGCGCCAAATGTCGACAGCCTTGTCATCGGTCCACGTGAGTGTGATGATGCCGTGGTCTTCGTTGAGCGTAAAACTGATTAAACTTTCTTCCGGCTTCGGGTCGGGCGACGAGTCGCCGTCGGAGCAACTCCATAGCGAGAATATGGAGACGAAAAGCAATAAGATTTTAAATTTGTTCAAGTTGTTCATATCTTTTATCATTAGTTATCACCGACAGTTTGCGTTGTCGCAACAAAGATAATGATTTTTGCCGAACTTATATGCTATTTTAACGCAAAAAGGACTGCGCCGGCAATGGCGCAGCCCTTGAAAGAAGATTAGGTAGAATATTTTATTTTACGATTTTCACCGATTTCGTAGCATTGCCGACTTTTACGTTGACGATGTAGAGACCGCGAGCGAAGTCGCTGATGTTGATAGCGGCAACGCCGGATGCGGGTGCTGCGGAAGCCACTTTCGTGCCGGCTGCATTGTAGACGTCAACGGCGTTGATTGCCGAAGGAGCGGCAATGTTGATGACGTTGCCCGAGCGGTATACGCGGATTGCGTTAGCGTCGATTGTGCCTACTGCGCCGGAACTGATTGTGATGTCGTCAATCTTGGCATTGCGAACGGCTTCGCTGTCGAACTTGTTGAATTCCATGCTGTCGAAGTAGATGTCGCCCGACCATGCTTGCGGAGCTGCCGACGGGTCGTTGTCGGTGTTTTGGTGACGGAGAATGAAGCTGTCGAAGCGCCAGTCGGCTGCGAGTTCGTCGGTGCCGGTGAATGCTTCGTAAGAATCGTTCTGCAAATCCCAAGTCATGAGATGCCAGCCGCGGAAGTCGATGGGCTTGAGGTTGTATTTCAAACCGCCGTTTGCATTGCCGGTACGTCCGCGGAGGGTAGCGCTGACGGTGTTGTTCGAGCCGTCGCCGTAGAGCCAGTAGGTGA
>JBJEDP010000182.1:0-5482 GCA_051872175.1 Candidatus Limisoma sp. | reverse complement strand
TGCTACCATCTCAAGAGTGGTGCCGTTCACGTTGACGCTGATGCGACTCGGGTCGTCGATAACCAATGTAAAACTAACTGCAGAACTTACAAAATTCAGTAAGCCTGCTACTAACAAAACAAATAAAGTAGTAATTTTTTTCATAATAATATTATTATTAAAACTCAAAACACTATTTTAATCTTTAAAGCGCCACGACTATTATGCGTAGCGCTTTAAGATTTTTGCAAAGATAGGTCTTTTGCGTTATATTTCAAAACTATTTACAGCTAAATAATTACAAATAATAACTCATTATGCATATTTATAACACACAAAGCCTTAAATTATAGACAGAATGGCTAAATCTTTAGACAAATTTTTGACTGTTAAATTTTTGTTTCGCTTACCGCTTATCGACATTTCCTTCGTAATAGTTTACGAAAGCCTGATTCACAAGTCGATTTCCACCCGGCGTCGGGTAGTTGCCGGAAAAATACCAATCGCCCGGGCACGTCGGTATTGCTCGATGCATCCCTTCCAAACTTTGAAACACTATTTCTATCTCGGCACAGGTCTCTTCCGGCTTTAGCATAACCGCCATGTGGTCGGATATTTCTCGGTCGGTAAAGGGCGCATAAATGCCTTTTACGGCATTCGTCATTTCGCTAATCGGCTTTTTCAACTGATACAGGCAGTCTTGATAGACATTGTCGATTGTCGACTGCATTCCACGCTCTTTCAGCAACGAGATTGCCGCACGGAAAGCAATAAACTCACTCATTCGTGACATATCTATGCCATAGCAATCGGGATAACGAACCTGTGGCGACGACGAAACAACGACAATCTTTTTGGGATTTAACCTGTCAAGCATTCGTAAGATTGACTGCTTGAGCGTCGTTCCACGCACAATGCTGTCGTCGATAACCACCAGATTGTCGGTCGGCTTAACGACTCCATACGTCACATCGTAGACGTGAGCCGCCAAGTCGTTGCGTGCCGAACCGTCGGCAATGAACGTTCGCAGTTTGATGTCTTTAATTGCTATCTTTTCGCATTTGACGCCTTTCGACACAATTTTCCGGAGCTGTTCGTCGTAGTCTTCAGCAGCCGGATTTAAGTCCTTGATTGCCTTGACTTTCGCACGTGTCAGGAAGCTGTCCAACCCGTCAAGAAGTCCGTAGAACGCAACCTCTGCCGTGTTGGGGATGAACGACAAAACGGTATTGTCCAAGTCGTAGCCCACGGCACGCATCACATCGGCTGCAACGTTGGCACCGAGCTGTTTACGCTCCTTATAGATATCACTGTCGCTACCACGCGAAAAGTAGATTCGTTCGAACGAGCATCTTTGATTGGTGCCTTCTCCCAGGATGTCGTCAAATTTAACTTCGCCGTTTTTCGTCACAACGATAGCTGTTCCGGGCGTTAATTCCTTGACTTGGTCGACCGTGACGTTCATCACCGTTTGAATTACCGGGCGTTCGGAGGCTACGACCACAATCTCGTCGTCTTGATAGTAAAAGGCGGGGCGGATGCCGTTTTTGTCTCTGATGGCAAACATATCGCCGGAGCCTACGATTCCGCAAATCACGAATCCCCCATCCCACAGCGATGCGTTGCCTGCCAAGATGTTCGGAATCGACAAATTGTCTTCTATCTTCTTTGCCAATTCTTCGCCGGGAAGGTTTTCGTTTTTATACAAATTGAACAACCTGTCGTGTTCGCTATCCAAAGCATGACCAAGTTGTTCAAGTATCATAAACGTGTCGGAATAAATTCTCGGGTGCTGTCCTTGCTCTACTACCCTGTTGAAAATTTGGTCAACATTTGTCATGTTGAAATTTCCGCAGAGAAGCAAATTACGCGACCGCCAGTTGTTTCGTCGCAAAAACGGATGAACGTACGACATCCCTGAGCGACCGGTTGTGCTATAACGCAAATGCCCCATATACAGCTCTCCTATATATGGGGTATCGACTACGTCGGCTCCCGACGCTTGTGCCGAATCTATTTCGCGGTTGACTTCCTCGAAAATCTCCTGAATAGCGTTATTGCCGAGGGCTCGTTCGCGGTCGATATACTCCTTGCCGGGAGAAACGCCAAGCTTGACACAACCGATTCCGGCAGCTTCTTGCCCTCGATTGTGCTGTTTCTCCATCATCAGGTAGAGCTTATTCAGCCCATAAGAATGTGTCCCGTATTTATTATAGTAGTAGCCCGTCGGTTTTAACAACCGAATCAGGGCTACTCCACATTCATGTTTTATTTGTTCCATCTGAAAGATTTTGCTATCTGATGAAAAGCAGTTCGCGATACTTGGGCAACGGCCACATTTCGTTGTCGACCATCAGTTCAAGTTTGTCGATATGATAACGGATGTCGTCCATATCGGGCTTAATCAAATCGTGATAAGCAATTGCTTTTTCGCGCTCACTTTCAAGCACATTTGCTTTCTTACGGTCGTTTACCATCTTGATTACGCCGTCCTTGATGGCTACCATATGCGATGCTATGCGACGAATCGTTTCTTTTTCTTGTTCTGCCATTTCCGCATCGTCGTTACCGAAGATTTCTTTGATTTTCATCACATTGTCGAGCAAAAGTGATTGATAGCGGGTTGCAACGGGAATCACATGGTTCATTGCCAAGTCGCCGAGTACGCGCGATTCGATTTGAAGCTTCTTAGCGTAGATTTCCCATTTCACCTCGTTACGTGCTTTCAACTCAACTTCGGTAAACACGCCCATACGTTTAAACAGGTCGATGCTTTCGGCAGTTGTATAGGCATCGAAAATCTTCGGAACGGAAGCTTCGCAGTCAAGCCCGCGACGTGCTGCTTCTTCTTTCCATTCGTCGCTATAACCGTTGCCGTCGAAATGGATTTGTTGATTTTCGATAAACAGCTTGCGGATCTCTTCGATAATAGCTTTTTCTTTGATTTCGCCGGCTGCAATTTTTGCATCAACGTTTGCCTTGAACGAAAACAACTGGTCGGCAACTACAGCGTTAAGAGCAATCATTGCGGAAGCACAGTTGGCAGACGAACCGATGGCGCGGAATTCAAAGCGGTTGCCGGTGAATGCGAACGGCGATGTGCGGTTGCGGTCGGTATTGTCGACAAGAAGTTCGGGAATCTGTGTTACGTTCTTAAGTTTCAGACCCTCCTTGCTTGCAAAGTTGATTGTGTCATCGTCGGTGCTGACGAGTTTGTCGATAGCTTCCGAAACCTGACGGCCCAAGAACATTGAGATGATTGCAGGCGGTGCCTCGTTGGCGCCCAAACGGTGCTCGTTGGTTGCCGACGAAATTGATGCTTTGAGCAATCCGTTATGCTTGTTGACTGCAGCCATGACGTTTGCAAGGAATGTCATAAACTGAAGATTGTCTTTCGGCGTTTTACCCGGAGAGAACAGCATTGCACCGGTATCGGTTCCGAGACTCCAGTTGTTGTGTTTACCCGAACCGTTGACACCTGCAAACGGCTTCTCGTGGAGCAACACTTGGAAGTTATGCTTGTTTGCCACCTCTGCGATAAGCGACATCAACAGAAGGTTGTGGTCGTTTGCAAGGTTGGTTTCTTCGAAAATCGGTGCAAGCTCAAACTGGTTAGGTGCAACCTCGTTATGACGAGTCTTTGCCGGAATGCCGAGTTTATGACATTCTATTTCCAAGTCGAGCATAAATGCCTCTACGCGCGACGGAATCGAGCCGAAATAGTGGTCTTCCAACTGCTGGTTCTTGGCACTTTCGTGACCCATCAGCGTACGCCCTGTCATTACCAAGTCGGGACGAGCCGCATACAATGCTTTGTCGACCAAGAAATATTCTTGCTCCCAACCGAGATACGAAATGACGTGCTTTACGTTTTCATCAAAGAACTGAGCGACTGCCGTACCTGCCTTATCGACGGCATTAAGTGCGCGCAACAATGGAGTTTTATAGTCGAGCGACTCACCTGTGTAGGCAATGAAAATTGTCGGAATACACAATGTGTGGTCGATGATAAATGCCGGCGACGAAATGTCCCATGCCGAATAGCCGCGAGCCTCAAACGTGTTTCGAATACCGCCATTGGGGAAGCTCGATGCGTCCGGCTCTTGTTGTACCAAAAGTTTGCCTTCAAATTCTTCGATAACACCGCCTTTTCCGTCGTGTTCGATAAATCCGTCGTGCTTCTCAGCCGTACCATCGGTCAACGGGTGGAACCAGTGTGAATAGTGACGTGCACCGTTATCCATCGCCCATACTTTCATGCCTTTCGCCACGCTGTTTGCCAATTCGCGGCTCAACGACTTCTTGTTGTCGATAGCATCTACCAAGGCATCGTATGTCTTGTGGTCGAGATAGCGATACATTTGCGTTCTATTGAACACATACATTCCGAAATAGTCCGACGGACGGTCTTTAGGAATGTCAACTGCTACGGCTTTTCTGCCGTATGCTTCTTCTACAACTTTAAATCTTAATGTTGACATAATTTTGACACTATATGTTTATACTCTATTAATTCAAATATTTACTACTCCTTCGAAAGCAATCTCGGCAGGTCCGGTCATATAGACGTGATTGTCTTCCGCCCATTCGATGTTCAAATCACCGCCAAGAAGATGAATTATCGCTTTGCGAGAACATTTACCATTGAGCACGGCTGCTACGAGTGTTGCACAAGCTCCGGTGCCGCATGCCATCGTTTCGCCGCTTCCGCGTTCCCAAACTCGCATTTTCAGTTCTTCGCTACCGAGAACACTCACAAACTCAATGTTGGCACGCTCGGGAAATATCGGATTCACTTCAATCTCTCTACCTATCGTATGGATATCCATCGTCGCAGGGTCGTCGCAAAAGATTACGCCATGCGGATTGCCCATCGAGACTGCTGTCAGACTATAAACAACGCCGCAAGCGGTTACCGTTATCCCTTTTATGCTATCGCTCTTTACGGGAATCATTGATGGCTCCAGTCCGGGTTCTCCCATGTCGACCGTGACCGACACCACTTCTCCGCCAACCACTTTCAAGCGAAGTACCTTTATCCCCGACAGGGTTTCCAGAGTAATTTCCTCCTTATTTGTCAGTCCTTTTTCGTAGACATATTTTGCAATACATCGCGACGCATTGCCACACATTCGCCCCTCAGAGCCATCTGCATTAAACATTCGCATCCGAAAATCCGCAACAGTTGATGGCAAAATGGCGACAAGCCCGTCCGAACCAATTCCTTTATGACGGTCACTCAGCCGTTCCGATAATTCCCCCAAATTTTCAGGGCACGAATCCATACAATTTATATATATGTAATCGTTACCGGCACCATGCATCTTTGTGAACCTCATTTCTTTCATATTCATTCCTTTAATTGCTTTCGCACTGCAAAGATAAACACAACTTATGAAGAATGCAAATTTTTCTACGAAAATTTTCAAAAACCGTGCATTTTGTTAGAATTTTAGCAAAATATTATCATTTTGCAACACAAAACCAACTTGACAAATCATTT
>JBJEDP010000181.1:0-5577 GCA_051872175.1 Candidatus Limisoma sp. | reverse complement strand
AAGACCCGGGTAGGAAAGCGTTTTGCGATTGTCGGTATAGATTGGCGAGTTCCACCCGGATGCCCACGTAAATGGGTTGTCGGGTTGCAATTTGATTGCACTGATGTTGAGAAGTTTCTCTGCTAAAATACGGTCGAGTTCTTTCATAAT
Source organism: Candidatus Limisoma sp. (assembly GCA_051872175.1). Taxonomy (GTDB): domain Bacteria; phylum Bacteroidota; class Bacteroidia; order Bacteroidales; family Muribaculaceae; genus Limisoma. The sequence continues at coordinate 5,427 of JBJEDP010000181.1, read as the reverse complement.
CGTACGATGTTTTACTGTATTTTATCCCGGAACATTATTTTTTGCATCCGATTTTGCTTTGCAAAGTTAGCATATTTGCATACAATAGCAAAACAAATCGAACAAATATTTATCATTTCATCATTTCATCTTGTCGACCTCGTCGAATCGGTCCTCGGCAAGGTAGCTGTAATAGCCTCCGCGGGTCACGATAATGTGGTCGAGCACCTGGATGTCGAAGAGCTTCGCCGCCGCCCGCAACGTCTGCGTCAGCTTGTCGTCTTGCTTGCTGGGACGCATATTTCCGCTCGGGTGGTTGTGGTAGAGTATCAGCGCCGTTGCCTGTTCGTCGAGGGCATGACGCACCACGATTTTGGCATCAACAACGGTCGACGTCAGTCCGCCTTGGCTGATGCGCTCTTTCTTGGTGACGCGCCGTGCGGCATTGAGATAGGCTATCCAAAACTCTTCGTGGTCGAGGTCGGCAAGCGTATACTGCATCAGCCCGTAGGCATCCTCCGGCGACGTTATCTGCGGCGCCTGCTTGGGACTTTCGTCGCGATAGCGGCGTCCTATCTCCATTGCGGCAAGGATGGTTATGGCTTTTGCCTCGCCGACGCCTTTATAGTTTGCCACCAAGTTTTTGATGCTCCGCTGCGACAGCGCGACAAGGCTTTGGTCGACGTCTTTCAAGATGTGCTGCGCCAGCGCAACCGCCGACATCCCCGACGTACCGCTTCCAAGAAGAATCGCCAGCAGTTCGGCTGTCGACAGCGACTGCAAGCCGCCATGCAACGCCTTCTCGCGCGGACGGTCTTCCTCGCTCATGTCTGCCATTTGCAACGGTCGTAGCTGCTCTTCCATCGCCTATTTTCCTTTTCTTATTGCTATTTCTTGCTCGATGTTGCGCCCGTGACGCAGCAAGATTTTCCACACAAACGACTGCAGGAACCCTACTCCGTAGCCACCCAACTGGATTACACTCGCCGGAACCGCCAAAGCCGCCACTTTCAGGCTCAGTGTCGATGCCAATGCCGTCGCGAAAATGGCAAGCAGATAAGCCGCCAAGGGCAATATCCACATCCACGACAGCAGCGCGGCAAGCACAACCATCGCTACTACGCCTACAACAAAAACAGCCGGCAACCAATGCACCAACTTCAGCGAATCGGGATAGAGCAGGTAGAGCGTGATACGCGACATGCCGAACACGTAAATCTGGCGGCAGAACAGTCGCAGGTTTGTGCGCCGCTTGTGGTAGACAAACGCGTCGCGTATCAGCGATATACTGAATCCGGCACGGCGAATGCGAGTGCTCATGTCGATGTCTTCCGAAAACATCTCGCGGAAGCCGCCTACCTTCTTATAGACGTCGCGACTAAAGCCCATATTGAACGTCCGCGGCACAAACTTCTCGAGCTGCACCTTGCCACCGCGAATCCCGCCGGTGGTGAGAAACGACGTCATCGAATAGTTGATTGCCTTTTGAGTGTCGGAGAACGACTCGTGAGCGGCGTCGGGACCGCCGAAGCAGTCGCTGTAGTGCTCGCCGAGACGTTGCCGCAACGTGGCGATATACGTCGGCGGAATGACGCAGTCGGAGTCGAAAAACAAAAAATATTCGCCCCCGGCACGCTCCATGCCATAGTTGCGCGCAATGCTGCGGCCCTCGTTCTCCTTATAGTAATAGTGCACGTCGATAGCGTCGGCAAACTCGTCGACGGCTGCGCGACACGGACTCGTCGAACCGTCTTCGACGATTACCACTTCGAAGTCGCGGCACGTCTGTTGCGACAGACTCTCCAAAAGGTCGCGAACCTCTTCCAAACGATTATAGACCGGTACTATTATCGAAAAATATGCCATAACAAAAATTTAATCCTCAAAAATAAGCAAAATTTCGCATTTTCCGACAATCCACGCCGAAAAATCAACGACGGCGACGGCGTTTGACGTAGCGCACGGCGTAATGCCACCCCACAGCCACCGCAATTGCAGCAATAAAGCCGAACGTCACCCAATTGCTGTATTCCACCAATCGAGCGGCAATTTGGTCGGGCGGAAGCAGCGCCGCAAGATAGTAGCCCACGCCCATCAGAAACAGATTCCACAGCGCCGACCCGAGCGTCGTAAAGCCGATGAACGACCAAATGTTCATCCGCGCCAGCCCGGCAGGAATCGAAATGAACTGCCGCCCGACAGGCAAAATTCTTCCCAAAAATATCGCCACATTACCCCGCCGACGAAACAACTCTTCGGCACGCCGGAGTCGCTCGCTCGACAGCCCGACAAGCCGCCCGAAGCGACTTTCGGCAAAGCGATGAATCATCGGTGCGCCAATCCATAGCGACAGATAGTAGTTGATGATAGCCCCCACGGTCGACCCCGCAGTGGTAAGCAACAAAAGCAGCCAGAAATTCGCCTCACCGTTGGCGGCATTATACGCTGCCGGCGCAACGATAAGTTCGGCAGGCAACGGAAACACCGAATTTTCCATCACCATAAGCACAAACACCACCCAATAAGTGAGATGCGCCAAACACCATTCCAAAACAGTCGCAAGCCACATACGCCGACAAAAGTACACAAAAACCGCCGACTCCCGGCCGACCACTCGCGCAGTTTAACATTTATTATAAACCCGACCACAATCAATTTAATAAAAGCAGTTGCAATTATGCCGCAAAAAATTCGTACCTTTGCTGAAAATAGATATCTTTTTAAAGAATAAATTTTTAAACAACGCGTTATGATTTACACTCAAGAAGTGCAGCACATGTGCTGTGTGAAGAAAGGTGCTAATCACCCATCCGCACCGATTCCCGAAGAAGGGAAGTGGGTGCGCGCAAAAGAGATTAAAGACATCAGCGGACTTACTCACGGTATAGGCTGGTGCGCACCGCAACAAGGTGCTTGCAAACTCACTCTCAACGTAAAAGACGGCATCATCCAAGAGGCATTGGTAGAAACCATCGGTTGCTCGGGTATGACCCACTCGGCAGCAATGGCATCGGAAATCCTTCCGGGCAAGACCCTGTTGGAAGCCCTCAACACCGACCTCGTTTGCGACGCTATCAACACAGCGATGCGCGAACTCTTCCTCCAAATCGTTTACGGCCGCACTCAATCTGCTTTCTCTGAAGGCGGTTTGGCTGTCGGTGCTTCTCTCGAAGACCTCGGCAAGGGCCTCCGTAGCCAAGTTGGTACTATGTTCGGTACTACAAAAACCGGCACTCGCTACCTCGAAATGGCTGAAGGCTACTGCACTCGCATGGCTCTCGACGAAGAAAACCAAGTTATCGGCTACGAATTCATCCACCTCGGCAAGATGATGGAAATGATTAAAAACGGCGTAGACGCTAACGAGGCTATGGAAAAAGCAAAAGGTTGCTACGGACGTTTTGCTGATGCTGTTAAATATATTGACCCACGTAAAGAATAGGAGAAACAACTATGATTAGAGAAGTCAAATTTGAAAGCCAAGACCGTCGAATCAAGCAGATTCTCGCTGCTTTGAACGAAAACGGCATCAAGGACATCGAAGAGGCTAACGCTATCTGCGACGCTGCCGGTATCGATCCTTACAAGACTTGTGAAGAAACTCAACCTATCTGTTTCGAAAATGCTAAGTGGGCATACGTTGTAGGTTGCGCTATCGCCATCAAGAAAGGCTGCAAAAACGCTGCCGAAGCTGCCGAAGCTATCGGTATCGGCTTGCAAGCATTCTGCATCCCCGGCTCTGTTGCCGACGACCGCAAAGTAGGTCTCGGACACGGCAACTTGGCTGCTCGTCTGCTCCGCGAAGAGACTAAGTGCTTCGCTTTCCTTGCAGGTCACGAGTCGTTCGCTGCCGCTGAAGGCGCTATCAAAATCGCCGCTAAAGCCGACAAAGTTCGCAAAGAACCCCTCCGCGTCATCCTCAACGGTCTCGGTAAAGACGCCGCTATGATTATCAGCCGCATCAACGGTTTCACCTACGTTCAAACCGAATTCGACTACTTCACCGGCGAACTCAAAGTGGTTAAAGAGACTCCGTTCTCTAACGGACCGCGCGCTAAAGTAAAATGCTACGGCGCCGACGACGTTCGCGAAGGCGTTGCTATCATGTGGAAAGAAGGCGTTGACGTGTCTATCACAGGTAACTCTACCAACCCGACTCGTTTCCAACACCCGGTAGCCGGTACATACAAGAAAGAACGCGTGCTCGCAGGCAAGCCTTACTTCTCGGTAGCATCAGGTGGTGGTACAGGTCGTACACTTCACCCCGACAACATGGCTGCAGGTCCCGCTTCTTACGGTATGACCGACACAATGGGTCGTATGCACTCCGACGCACAATTCGCAGGTTCGTCATCAGTTCCGGCACACGTCGAAATGATGGGCTTCCTCGGCATCGGCAACAACCCGATGGTAGGTTGCACAGTAGCTTGCGCCGTTGACGTTGCCACAGCACTCAACAAATAATTGCCTGAAACATTAGCAATTACATAACCCGACAGGGCGCGCCACCCGGCACGCCCTGTTTTTTTGTTGCTGACAAAACAAAGCCCTGACTTTCACAAGCCGGGGCTTTGCCAAAAGAGTGTATACACCCTCTTGGTTTTTTGTTTCACAATTATTTAAAAACTACAAGACTGCTCCACTTATGCAACAGCCTCGTATTTTGTAGGCAAACATTCAATCATCGTAATGATTCGGATCTACTTCAAACCACCACGAATGACCACAATTTTTGCATACTCTCTTGTGCCATAAAAGGCCTAACGTGGCGCCGACAGCTCGTCCTATAGCGTTTTCTTTGAAATTACTTCGTTTTTGGGAAATCATAGAACTAACGAATGCTGTAGTTACTTCCCAACTCCTTTTAGGATTTTATTTCCGTATGAGTTACGAGTGTCATACGAGCTACATCTTGGACATTTTATACCCATAGTGTTTTATCATTAAATCTGTTTCCGTTCTACACACTCCCTACATCTTTTTAATAGTCTCCAAGAATGATTTTCCTGAAAGATAGAATTGGAGATATACTAAAAATCCGGTACCAAGCCAGCCAATAACGGGAACAAAAGACAAAAGCGCATCTACTACTATTGCAATTACAATATTGACTATAACACCGACAATAATTCTACTTACTTCAAGTCTTTTATTGGCTCTTTTGCATAAAGCGGAATACATATGCCAAAGGACTATACAAAAAATAATCCAATCAACACCAAACAAGGGTAGCATCATAATTATAGAACCTAAAAAGGCATGATTTCTCACGATTTTGGCGGTGTCTTTATCAAACATCTTGTCGCCGTAATTTGCAAATTGATTCTGTAACATAATTATCCAATTCTTTCAACATCCAATTCTACCATATTCAAACACCCTGCTTTTTTTATGTCAATGCCGTAAATGCGATAAAAGGCATCTGCGACAATTTGACCTCCGTTTGTG
>JBJEDP010000180.1:0-5609 GCA_051872175.1 Candidatus Limisoma sp. | reverse complement strand
GATTAGGTTAGTGTACTGCTTAACGGTATCAAATAGCTCTGTTTCGTGCCATAACCAAACAACCGCGTCACTGCGACGCAGATTTGATACTGTCTGTATGAATTTAATAGTTGTAAAATGTGTTTTATAGGAAAAGCGAGATTAGTTAGAAAATGGAACTGGAGCGTCTGGGAAGATGCTCCTTTTTCTTTGTAGTGTTCGATGAGAATGTGCAAAAATATTTTGTGCCGTAAAAAAATTACGGCACAAGATGGTGTCTAACCTCAAATTTGTTTTTATTCGAGAATCATATCGGCGAGGATGGGATGGTGGTCGGAGGGGAAGAGTGCGCCTTGCGATTCGGTGAGCACGGCGTTGGTCTTGACCTTCCATGCGCCGCGAACGAAGATGTAGTCGAGGCGCGGACGTTCTTCGAAGGCGATGCGTCCGAAGTCGTGGAACGTGCCCTCCGGTCCGTAGACGAGTTCGGCAATGGTGCGGCTGTCGATCACGCTTGCCGGATTGTCTTTGTCGGTGAGCACTTTTATCGGGTCGTCGGTCGGCACGGCATTGAAGTCGCCCGTAATGACGATGGGTAGCCCTTTGGCGTGCAGTGCGGCTTGCTCGAGCAGGAGTTTTGCGCCGTTATGACGTGCCGCCACGCCGATGTGGTCGAGGTGAGTGTTCATAAAGAAGAACTTCTTGCCCGAGGCTTTGTCGGTGAAGATGCCCCACGTGGCGATGCGAGGATAGTTGGCATCCCAGCCGAGTGCGCCCGGCGTGTGCATTTTGTCGGCTTCGGCGAGCCAGAAGTAGCCGCTGCGGTCGACGCTGAATCGGTCGCGACGGTAGAATATCGGCGAGTATTCGCCACCGGTTTTGCCGTCAGTACGTCCCACGCCGAGGTAGTCGTAGTCGGGGAGTCCGGCTTGCAGGTCGAGCATTTGTTGGTGCGTGTCTTCTTGCGAGCCCCAGATGTCGGGGTTGTAGAACCGCACAAGACTTACGGCGTAGTCTTTTCGATTTTTCCATTGGTTAAGTCCGTCGGCTTCCACAACGCAACGAACGTTGAACGACATTACGCGTATCGCCGTCTCGGCAGCGATACAACTTGCGGCAACCATCGCCGCACATAGCATACAGATTAATTTTTTCATAGTTGTTTTTATTGTATCGGGGATCGTTTATCGTTTATGGTTTATCGGGGGCATCTCAATCCTCTCCGCTCTCCGCTCTCCACTCTTACCTCTCCACCCAATCTCCATTACTCTTGATGATGTCGATAAGGCGGTCGAGGGCTTGTTCTTGCGGGATGTTGCGCTCGATGCATTGTTTGCCCTTGTAGAGGCTCACTTTGCCCACGGCGGCGCCCACATAACCGTAGTCGGCGTCTGCCATTTCGCCCGGACCGTTAACGATGCACCCCATAATACCGATTTTAAGCCCTTTTAGGTGCGCTGTGGCGGCTTTTATCTCGCGGACGGTAGTTTGTAGGTTGAAGAGCGTTCGGCCGCAGCTCGGGCAAGATATGAACTCCGTTTTGCTGATGCGTTGGCGCACGGCTTGGAGTATTCCGAAAGCGTAGCGCACCGTCGTTGCCGGGTCGATTGCCGGTGCTTCGATGCAGATGCCGTCGATAAGGCGGTCGAGAAGGAGTGCGCCGAAGTCGGCTCCGGCGTGGATTTGTAGGTCTTCTTCGGTGGTGTCGTTGTAGGTCATAACGGCGATTACGGGTGCGGTGCATCCCTGTCGGGTCAGGCTGTGGATGAATGCGCGCATTTCGCCGACGGGATTAGTGTGGCGCGAGCGGAGCGCTATGATTTTGCCTTCGGCGCGGCGAGCCACGTCGGCAGGCGCTTCCGAAGCCCACGCTTCGCAGATTGCGGGGTCGGTAAGGCATATGTCGGAGCGCAGTTCACCGCTCACAACCGCAGTATCGCCACCGACAGCCACTACGGGCACGTTGTCGCCGCCCGTACATCCTACGGCAACGGTCTGCCTGCGCTGAGGACAGATGGCGTCGAAGTCGTCGCAGGGCGTTCCTTCGATGTGAGGATGGTTGCGGCGTGCGGTGATGTAGTCGACGAGTTTGCGAGCCACGGGCACTTCGCATTCCGGCTCTTCGCTGAGGCTTACGCGGATGGTGTCGCCGATGCCTTCAGCGAGTAGCGCACCGATGCCGACAGCCGACTTGATGCGGCCGTCTTCGCCGTCGCCTGCCTCGGTCACGCCGAGGTGTAGCGGCAGTGCCATGCCTTCGGCGTCCATAGCGCGCACGAGTCGGCGCACCGTTTCGACCATGACGACCGTATTTGATGCCTTGATGGAGATTACCACGTCGGCAAAGTTCACTTCGCGGCAGATGCGCAGGTATTCCATAACCGATTCGACCATCCCCGACGGGGTGTCGCCGTAGCGACTCATGATGCGGTCGGAGAGCGAGCCGTGGTTGACGCCCAAGCGTATGGCGGTGCCGTTTTGGCGGCAAAGGTCGAGAAAGGGCACGAAGCGCGCGCGAATCTTGTCGATTTCGCGGGCATATTCTTCGTCGGTATATTCGAGTTGCTTAAACGTGCGCGCCGCGTCGACAAAGTTGCCGGGATTGATGCGCACCTTGTCGGCGGTTGTGGCGGCAACGAGTGCTGCGTTGGGGTTGAAATGGATGTCGGCAACGAGCGGACCCGCGTAGCCTTGGCTGCGCAAGAGCGAGCGAATTTCGCCGATAGCCTTAGCCTCTTTGACGCCTTGTGCGGTGAGTCGCACCAGGTCGGCGCCGGCGTCGAAAATGCGCCGACATTGAGCTGTAACGGCTTCGATGTCGTCGGTCGATATCGACGTCATCGATTGGATGGCTATCGGATTGCAACCGCCCATTGTCGTGTTGCCGATGCGCACCGCTTCGGTGTGTCGGCGCTGATAGTCGAATGACATATTCCTGAAATCTTGTTCTAAACTTTGAATTTGTAACTAATGCGTTCCAAGTCTTCGTTGGCTTTGGCGATTTTCTGAGCCAAGACGAATTTGTAAGCCTCGAGTCGTGCGGCAAGACGGTCGTCGGCGAGGGCGAGCATTTCGGCAGCGAGGATAGCCGAATTTTCGGCGGCATTAACGCCGACGGTAGCCACGGGGATGCCGGGAGGCATTTGCACGATGGCGAGCAGAGCATCGAGTCCTTCGAAAGTCGATTTGATGGGCACGCCAATCACCGGAACAGTGGTTTGAGCGGCAATGACGCCGGGGAGGTGAGCCGCCATACCGGCAGCGGCGATGATTATCTTGATGCCGCGATCGCGTGCCGACTTTGCGAAAGTAGTAACTTCGTCGGGCGTGCGGTGTGCCGACAATGCGTTCATCTCGAAGGGAATTTCGAAGTCGTCAAGCAGTTTTGCCGCCTTCTCCATTATCGGGAGGTCGGACGTACTGCCCATGATGATGCTCACAATAGGATTCATAGTCGTATCGTTTTGTTACAAATAATAAACACACAAAAAGCCGTTGATAGCGCCGGCGATGACTTGCATCACGGTGTGGCGCTCCATAGCAACGCGCGAGGTGCCGAGGATGCCGCCCACGAAGATTGCCACGCAGATTATCGGCAGAAGGTCGAAAGCGCCGTCGCCGTCGGCATTGATGCGGCTCAAAAGGGCTACCAAGCCGCCGATGCCTGCCATGTGGGCGCTGATTTTCCACTTAAAGTTGATTATCATCGACACCAGTGCGGCGCATCCGCCTCCGAACATAAACATCCACAGCCATTCCGGCGCGTTTATCATAAACAGATAGATGGCGGCTGCAACGTAGCATATAATCATGATGATGTAGGGCACAAGTCGCTCGCTGCGGTTGTTGATGCCGAATTCGCTGATGACCTTCAACTTCTTGAGCAGCAAGAACAGCAGCGCCGGCACCAGGCAAGTGATGCCGAACACAACAAGCATCACCGTCATCTTGGTTTGCAGAGTCAGAATCAGCAGATTCGACATCCAGAGAGCCACAATCATACCGTAGGTGGGCATCAGCATAGGTGTTAGCAACAGCGAGAAAAATCCCGAAACGTAGTGGATTGTTCTCATTGCCTTTGCTTCGAAGCTCATAGCAGTTGCTTCGATATTGTCGATAATCGTCTTTGTGTCCATATTGTTATAGTTCTTTACGCAGACGGGCAACGGGAATCTGCATGCGGTCGCGATATTTCGCCACCGTGCGGCGCGCTATGTCGTAGCCGCGTTCGCTGAGCATTTTCACGAGTTGCTCGTCGGAGTAGGGTTTCTTTTTGTTTTCGTTGTCGATAATTTCTTTTAGTGTGATTTGTACCTCGCGCGACGACACGTCTTCGCCGCTGTCGTTGTTGATGCGGCTCACGAAGAACTTCTTCATCGGATAGATTCGCGTAGCTGTTTCGACGTATTTTTTCGCCGTAGCGCGCGACACCACCGACTGGTCGTAGCCCGTAATCTGCGCAATGTCGCGCAGCGCCATCGGGCGTATGTCGATTTCGTCTTCGCTCAGGAAGAAGTTCGACTGCCAACGCACTATGGCTTGCCCGATGCTGAACAGCGTCTGTTGGCGCTGCTTGAGCGCGTTGATAAACGCTGTGGCACTTTCGTATTTGTCGATTAAGAATCGGTTGAGGTCGCGTTCGCGGCGGTTTGCCGGCTTTTGCTCGGCGATTTTGCCGTATTGCGCCTTGAAATAGTCTTCGACTTGCAGTTCGGGTACGCGGTTGAGCAGCGTCACGTGTATATGGTTGTCGTCGTCGACTTCGACGCGGAAGTCGGGCGTGATGTGCTGAGCCGTGTCTGCCACGTCGCCGGCGAATTCGTTGCCCGGCTTGGGGTTAAGTTGGGCAATGGCGTGCATAGCCTCGTCGAGTTCGGAGCGCGTGATGTGGAGCGCGTCGATGATTTTGTCGAAATGCTTCTTCGAGAATGCGTCGAAGTGCTCGTCGACGATGCGGTAAGCCAGTTGGTTGGTGGCGGTAGCCTTGGCGCGTTCGAGTTGGAGCATCAGGCAGTCGCGCAGGTCGGTAGCGCCGATACCTGCCGGGTCGAGGTTGCGTATTTTGGCAAACACTTCGTCGATTTCGTCGACCGATGCGTCGATATTTTCTTTGAGGATAAGGTCGTCGCTGATTTCGTAGAGTGAGCGAGTCAGATAGCCGGTATCGTCGAGGCTGCCGATGATATATTCGGCGATGCTTTGCTGTTTTTCGGTCAGGTCGCATTCGGCGAGTTGCTCCTCGAGGTAGTCGGTAAGGCTTTTTTGGTTGACGGCTTCGGGGATGTAGTAATCGTCGTCGGCGCTTGAGTTGTTGGCTTCGTAGCGGTAGTTCGGTATATCGTCGTCGCTGCGATAGTCGTTTTTCTGCATTTCTTCGGCAGTTTCGGTGCGCGTCGGAGCAACGTCATCGTCGTCGATACGGTCCAGCCCCAAATCGTTGTCGGCGTCGTCGCGCTCTTCCGTTTCGCCATAGTCGGTCGTTTCGGTCTCACCGGTAGGCGCCAGAGCGGGATTTTCGACAAGTTCGTTATGCACTTTTTCTTCGAGTTCAATGCTCGACATTTCCAGCAATTGCCCTAACAAAATCTGTTGTGGCGACTGTCGGAGAGTCTGTATTTGTTCAATCGTCT
>JBJEDP010000179.1:0-5618 GCA_051872175.1 Candidatus Limisoma sp. | reverse complement strand
TATTATCTTTGAGGTGTGGAAACACAAAGTGACGTTATTATACCTTATTAATATAGCGCAAGAAAACTACATAAAATCAATAATAACTATGAAAAAATTTCTTTTATCGCTTTTGACCTTGGCTGCAGGAATGTGTTATGCGGCTGAAGTTCAAACGTCGCCCGACGGACAAATGTCGTTGAATTTCGACATCAAAGATGGCGGTGTGCCTGTCTACAGTATCGATTTCAAAGGTAAAACCGTGATTTCGACAAGTAAACTCGGTTTGGAACTCACCAAAGGCACTTCGATGCTCGACGGTTTCAAATTGGAGAAGGTTACCCGCGGAACATTCGACGAAACGTGGACACCCGTTTGGGGCGAAACCAAGACAATTCGCAATAACTACAATGAAATGGCAGTTCGCTTGGCTCAAGACGTTGAGGGCAAGAGTCGCACGATGATTATCCGCTTCCGCGTGTATAACGACGGTGTCGGCTTCCGTTACGAATGGCCCGAACAAGAGAATCTTAACTATTTCGTAATCAAAGAAGAACGCTCGCAGTTTGCCATGACCGGCGACCACAAAGCATACTTCATACCAGGCGACTACGATACCCAAGAATACGACTATTGCATCTGCCGCTTCTCGGAGATTCGCAAGGAGATGGTGAAATTTCTCAACCCCGACAACGCGTCTACTTCCGTATTCTCGCCGACAGGTGTGCAAACATCGTTGCAAATCAAGACCGACGACGGCATATACATCAACATCCACGAGGCTGCTTGCGTCAACTACTCGACTATGCACCTTAATTATAATGAGAAAGACAACCTCTTCGAGTCGTGGCTCACGCCGAACGCTCGCGGCGAAAAAGGTCATATGATGAGCCCCTGCCACTCGCCTTGGCGCTCCGTTATGGTGTGCGACGATGCTCGTAAGGTGCTCGACTCAAAGATTATCCTGAACCTCAACGAACCCTGCAAAATCGAAGATACATCGTGGATTCATCCAACGAAATATATGGGCGTTTGGTGGGAGATGATTACCGGCAAAGGCACTTGGGCATACTCCGACGTTACTGCCGTTAATCTTGATAGTATTGATTATAAGCAACTTAAACCCAACGGCCTGCATAGCGCAAATAACGACAACGTGAAGCATTATATCGACTTTGCATCAAAGCACGGTTTCGACCAACTCCTCGTTGAAGGCTGGAATATCGGTTGGGAAGACTGGATTGGCAACGAGAAAGAAGACGTGTTCGACTTCGTTACGCCGATGCCCGATTTCGACATCGCGATGCTCAACAAATATGCTCACGACAAAGGCATCAAACTTATGATGCACCACGAAACGTCAGGCTCTTTGCGCAACTACGAGCGCCACATGGAAGCTGCCTACAGCCTTATGAACAAGTATGGCTACGACGCCGTTAAGAGCGGTTACGTGGGCAACATCCTTCCCCGCGGCGAGCATCACTACGGTCAATGGGCGAACAACCATTACCTCTACGCCATCAAAGAAGCGGCAAAACACCACATTATGGTTAACGCTCACGAGGCAACTCGTCCGACCGGTCTCTGCCGCACATATCCTAACCTCGTAGGCAACGAAAGTGCTCGCGGTACGGAGTATCAAGCATTCGGCGGCTCGATGCCTCACCACGTTACCGTGTTGCCCTTCACCCGCTTGCAAGGCGGTCCGATGGACTACACTCCGGGTATTTTCTGCATGGACCTCTCGACGTTCTGCGACAACGATTCGAAGGTTAATTCAACCATTTGCAACCAACTCGCACTCTACGTTACGCTCTACTCGCCGCTTCAGATGGCAGCCGATATGCCCGAGCACTACGAGCGCTATATCGACGCATTCCAGTTCATCAAAGACGTGGCAGTCGATTGGGACGACAGCAAATATCTTGCAGCCGAACCGGGCGAATATATCATCGCAGCCCGCAAGGAAAAAGGCGGCGAACGCTGGTTTGTCGGCGGCGTCACTAACGAAGAGGCACGCACAATGCCCGTTGCATTCGACTTCCTCGACGCAAACCGCAAATATGTGGCTACCGTCTATGCCGATGCAAAAGATGCCGACTACGCAACAAATCCCGAGAAATATGTCATCACAAAGGGTGTCGTAACGTCGAAAGACGCTGTGAAACTCTTTATGGCTCGCGGCGGCGGATTCGCAATCAGCCTCGTCCCGGCTACCGATGCCGACAAAGCATTGAAACGCCTCAAGTTGAAATAATCCCATCCATCCTATAGGTTTCTCGCAACCGTCGTTACTTGCTGCGAAGCAAAATTCGGCGGTTGCGAGTATTGTTTTGCAAAGATTTACTACCTTTGTAGAAAAATTACACCTTATTATATATGTATAAGATAGCAATCTCGTGCGACATCAACCGCGAAGGGCGGCTTATGTTGCGTCAAGAATATCACCAAGCCGTTGCCGACTGCGGTGCCGTTCCCGTAATCGTGCCGCCGCTCGCGGGCGATGCGCTCGGCACGTGGCTCGACTGCATGTCGGTCGATGCACTTTTGCTCAGCGGCGGTGCCGACGTCGACCCCGCGCTTTTCGGCGAAGAGCCCGTTGCCGGGTTGGGTAGGGTGAGCCGCCAACGCGACGACTACGAAATTGCGCTCTTCCGTGCGGCGGAGCGTCGGCGAATTCCCGTGCTGGGAATCTGCCGCGGCTTGCAGGTAATAAACGTGGCGCGTGGAGGTACGCTTTGGCAGGATATGGCATCGCAACTCGGTGAACAGTTTGCCTGCCACGACCAAACAACGCCCACCGAAATCGGTGCGCACAAAATCCTTGTCGAGCTCGGCTCGATGGTCGCCGAGTTGTTCGAATCGACCCGACTCAACACCAACACACATCATCATCAGGCTGTTAAATCGGTTGGCGACGGCTTGACGGTGTCTGCCGTGGCAGCCGACGGCACCATCGAAGCCCTTGAAGACCCGTCGACGAACATCGTCGCCGTGCAATTTCACCCCGAACGAATGCCCGCAATGCAATATTTCTTTCGAAATTGGATACGTTCACTTGAGTGAAAATCTGTAAATGTTCGTCAAATTTAGGGCAAAAAATGCCCTAAAACATATAAAAACGTGCACAATGTTATGTTTTTTGTGCAGAAATGAGTGTTTTTTCATGGAAAAATTTCCGTATTTAGATATTTATTGCTTACTTTGCAGACCTAAAGAAGAAATAATCTAATTATTAATTTTTAAAATTTAAAATTATGTCTGAAATTTCAGAAAAAGTAAAGGCTATAATCGTTGAGAAATGTGGCGTTAGCGAATCAGAAGTAACACCGGAAGCATCTTTCACTCAAGATCTCGGTTTGGATTCACTTGATACAGTAGAATTGATTATGGAATTCGAGAAAGAATTCGGTATCACAATTCCCGATGACAAAGCAGAAGGCATCAAGACAGTAGCCGATGCTGTAGCATATATCGAAGCAAACAAATAATTAACCCGGAAATGGAATTAAAAAGAGTTGTTGTAACAGGTTTGGGTGCCATTACTCCGATAGGCAACACCACCAAGGAAACTTGGGAAAACGCCTTGGCAGGAGTTAGTGGTGCAGCACCTATTACTCATTTCGATGCCTCGTTGTTTAAGACGCAGTTTGCGTGCGAGGTAAAGGGGTACAACTCTGCAGAGCATTTCGACCGCAAAGAGCTGCGCAAGTATGACCTTTATGCGCAATACGGAGTAGTGGCAGCCAAAGAAGCCATCGCCGATTCCGGCTTGGAATCTATGGAGGCGCTCGACCGTAACCGCGTAGGTGTAATCATTGCAGCAGGTATTGGTGGTCTTCACACCTTCGAAGAAGAGGCAGGCTACTATGCAATAAACAAAGAAAACGGTCCTAAATACAATCCGTTCTTCATTCCGAAGATGATTGCCGATATGGCAGCCGGTCACGTATCGATGATTTACGGCTACCGCGGACCGAACTTTGCCACTGTATCGGCTTGCGCATCCTCGACCAATGCCCTTATCGATGCGTTCAACTATATCCGACTCGGACAAGCAGATGCTATCGTAACCGGTGGAGCAGAGGCTGCTATATTTCCTGCCGGCGTAGGAGGCTTCAACTCGATGCATGCTCTTTCGACACGCAACGACGACCCCGAACACGCTTCACGCCCGTTCAGCGGCTCACGCGACGGCTTCGTGATGGGTGAAGGCGGCGCTTGCTTGGTGTTCGAAGAACTTGAGCACGCACTTGCTCGCGGAGCGCACATCTATGCCGAAGTGGCTGGCGGCGGTCTTTCTGCCGATGCTTATCACCTTACGGCTACTCATCCCGAAGGTTTGGGCGCTAAGTTGGTTATGAATAATGCTCTTGCAGATGCCGGTATGAAACCCGAAGACATCGATTATATCAATGTCCATGGCACATCGACTCCGGTGGGCGACCGCTCGGAAGTGAAAGCTATTCAAGACGTATTTGGCGAGCATGCTTACAAGCTCAACATCAGCTCAACCAAATCAATGACGGGTCACCTCCTCGGTGCTACCGGTGCTCTTGAAGCTATCTTCTGTGTTAAGGCTGTTACCGACGATGTTGTGCCGCCGACAATCAACCACGTTGACGGCGACAACGACCCGGAAATCGACTACAATCTGAATTTTACCTTTGGTAAAGCTCAAAAACGCACGGTTAATGCCGCTCTGTCGAACACGTTCGGCTTCGGCGGTCACAATGCCAGCATTATTGTGAAGAAATTTAAATAGACGACTGTGCCGTTTTACGACAGGTTAAGATATGGAATAAAACTCCTGATGTCGAAAGACAAGGAGTTTTATTCCTTTTTATATAACCTTACGGGATTTTGTCCGCGCGACGTCGAGCTCTACAAAACGGCGCTGCGCCACAGTTCGCTCCGCCGACATCATGACGGGGAGAATTTCGTCAACAACGAGCGACTCGAATATCTCGGCGACGCACTGCTCAACGCCATTGTCTCCGACGTGGTCTATCACGCCAACCCTTTAGCCAACGAGGGTAGGCTCACCCAACAGCGTTCGCAGATGGTGTGTCGCGCCACGCTCAACGAGTTGGCGGAAAAGCTCGGACTGACGAGTCATCTGCGCCATTCCGTAACTTTGCAGAGTCACAACTGCTCGATGGGCGGAAATGCCCTTGAGGCATTCATCGGTGCCGTCTACCTCGACCGCGGCTATTCCGACTGTAAAGAGTTCATTTGTCGGAAAGTGTTGCCCGAGTACAACGTGTTGAAAAGTCAAACACAAGTGGCGACAAACTACAAATCGTTGCTAATCGAGTGGAGTCAAAAACGTCACACTAAAATCGAGTATGTGCTCGAGCAAACAACCTACGACAGTCATAAAAATCCGATTTTCCACTCCGCTGTGTTTATCGACGGCGAGCGTATAGGCTCCGGAGTCGGTTATTCAAAGCGCGAATCGCAGCAACTTGCTTCGAAAGACGCCGCGAAAAAATTATCGTTGGCAATTTGAATGGATTTTGCATTTTTGCAAAATTTGTGTATCTTCGCACATAAAATGTTTCTAATTAATAATTTATGAGAAAAATTTATTCAAGTTTCGCAAGTTCTTTAACTCGCCATTTTTAGTTCATAAATCT
>JBJEDP010000178.1:0-5628 GCA_051872175.1 Candidatus Limisoma sp. | reverse complement strand
CAACATTCAAAGTACCCATATTTTTGAACATAGGCGAAACATCCGAGACGACTTTAATCGTTTTCGCCGAACCTGAAGTGTTTTTGATATTCAAAATATTATGCCTCTCTATAATAATAGTACCCGTGATAGTAACATCTCCCGTTAAATTTACATCGAAAATCTTAGGGGTTGTTGATGTTCCTCCTGTATAAGTTTTTGAGCCAATAGGACCACTCCAATCTTCGGCATTGGAAACAAAAGGTAAATTAACTAATAATAGTGCAGATACAATCGTACCTACGGTTTTGATAAAACAATTCATAATAAGCAATCTAACAATCTATTCTAATAATAATACAATAAAAGCAAAAAATCTAAGCGATTATAACCTGCATTATTCATTGAATAATGTAAGTTGAGCTTCCAAATTTAGCGAAAATGCAGAAAACAGGAAAGCAAAAACAACAAATTAACCAAATTTAACCCATTTCCAATAAAATACTTCTATAATAGTAAAGCCACAGCGCATCTGCGACACGCTGTGGCTAATAATTGCTATGCTATGACTAAATTATGCTTTGTACATTTTCATCTTGTCGAGATTCGACTCGCTGATCAATTTGAAGTTTTTAGCAACTTCAGCCTCTGCATAGTTGAGATATACATTAGCCGAGCGAGTGAACGAATCGTTGCGAGTAGCGTCGCCGAGCAAGAGGTAACCCATAATGATATGGCCAGCCATTTCGACGAGACGACGTGCGTGGAAGTCTTTATACTCTGTATCGTTAACTTCACCAACGAGTGCGATTGCCGTCTTGTAGAGTTCGGTCATTGTAGCAAGTTTGTCTTTGAGACCGGCAAGTCCTTCTGCATAGGTTTCAGCGGCATATTCTTCAATCTTAGCGAGATAAGTACCCTTAACAACGTGGTTGATAGCAGCTACCACTTGGAGTTGAGTTGTACCCTCGTAGATAGAAGTGATACGAGCGTCGCGATAGATGCGTTCGCAAGCGTAATCTTTCATGAAGCCGGAACCGCCGTGAACTTGCACGCAGTCGTAAGCATTTTGGTTGCAGAATTCGCTGCCCATACCCTTAGCCACCGGAGTGAACGCATCGGCATAGCCTTTGTATTTCTTCATTTCGGCGCGTTCTTCGGGAGTGAGGCTGCGTTCTTTGGCGATGTCTTCGTAAGTCTTATACATATCTACGAAACGAGTTGTTTCGTAGAGGATGCTACGAGAAGCGTCGAGTTTAGCCTTCATGATAGCAATCATCTCAGCCACAGCGGGGAATTCGATAATTGCTTTGCCAAACTGTTTGCGGTCGTTTGCATAGGCAAGCGCTTCACGATATGCGGCTTCGCTGACGCCGACCGACTGAGCGGCGATGCCCAAGCGAGCGCCGTTCATAAGCGCCATCACATATTTAATAAGGCCCATCTTGCGCGAGCCGCAGAGTTCGGCTTTAGCGTTTTTGAACACGAGTTCGCAAGTCGGCGAGCCTTTGATACCCATCTTGTTTTCGATGCGGCGAACTGTCACGCCACCGTCGTTGCGGTCGTAGATAAACATCGAAAGACCGCGACCGTCGTGCGTACCTTCTTCAGAACGAGCAAGGACGAGAGCGATATGGCCGTCGCCGTTGGTGATGAAGCGCTTAACGCCGTTGAGGCGCCAAGTGCCGTCGGCTTCGTTGTAGGTTGCCTTAAGCATAACAGCCTGGAGGTCGCTACCGGCATCGGGTTCGGTAAGGTCCATAGCCATCGTTTCGCCGGCACATACGCGCGGCAGATAGCGTTGCTTTTGGTCTTCGTCGGCGAATTCGTAGATAGTTTCGGCGCAGTCTTGCAAGCCCCAGATGTTTACGAAACCGGCATCGGCGCGGCTAACCATGTCGGCAGCCATAATGTAGGGGACCGACGAGAAGTTCAAGCCGTTGTAGCGACGCGGAAGAGAGATGCCCATCAAGCCGGCTTTAACCAAAGCGTCAAGGTTTACTTGAGTGCCTTGAGCGTAAACGACGTGACCGTCGACTACGTGCGGACCTTCGTGGTCGACGCTTTCAGCGTTGGGCGCTACAATTTCGCCGGAGATTTCACCGGCTATTTCGAGCACTTTTTCGTACGAGTCCATAGCATCCTCGAAGTTGAGCGGTGCATAGTCGTACTTTTCAGCGTCGGTATAATTTCTTTCTTTGAGTTCTACAATCTTACGCATCAACGGATGGGTAAGATGATGTCTCAAATCGGGGTTATCGTTATAAAAATTAGCCATTGTTGTTCGATTTACTTAGAGTTCTTTTTATAATACTTGATAAGCGCAGGAATCACCTCTTCAAGATTTCCGGTAATAACGTAATCGGCAATTGCATTGATTGGTGCGTCCGGGTCGTTGTTGATAGAAATGATAATAGCACTGTCTTGCATACCGGCGATGTGCTGGATTTGACCTGAGATACCGCAAGCGATGTAGAGTTTGGGGTGAACGGTCACACCGGTTTGACCGATTTGACGTTCGTGTTCAGTAAATCCGGCATCGACAGCGGCACGCGAAGCACCTACTTCAGCGCCGAGAACGTCTGCCAATTGATAGAGCAAATCGAAGTTCTCCTTGCTACCTACGCCATAACCACCGGCAACGATGATAGGAGCGTTTTTGATGTTGATTTTCGACTTAGCGATGTGACGGTCGATAATCGTTACCACGTAATCGCTTTCGGGGATGTATTTCTTAGCGTCGAGGTCGACAACTTCGCCTTTGTAGGCAGCGTCGAACACTTCTTTCTTCATCACGCCTTCGCGCACGGTAGCCATCTGCGGACGGCATTCCGGGTTGACGATTGTTGCCACGATGTTGCCGCCGAAAGCGGGACGAATCTGATACAACAAGTTTTTGTAGTCAATCTTTGTTTTGGGGTCGGTGTGGTCGCCGATTTCGAGCGACGTACAGTCGGCTGTCAAGCCGCTGTGGAGGCACGAAGAAACGCGGGGACCGAGGTCGCGACCGATGCAAGTTGCGCCCATAAGGCAAATTTGCGGTTTGATTTCCTTGAAGAGGTTAATCAAAGCCGAAGCGTGAGGAAGCGATGTGTAAGGATAGAGACGAGCGTCTTCCATCTTATAGACAACGTCGACGCCGTAAGGGAAGATTTGGCTTTCGATGCCGTCGAGTTTATCGCCCACAACGAGCGCTTCGAGACGCACGCCGAGTTGAGTAGCCAATTGGCGACCTTTGGTAAGGAGTTCGAGGCTGACATCGGCGATGTTGCCTTCGTCGAACTCGCAATATACTATGAGATTATTATTATCTGCCATAATTTTCGATTTTTAAAGATACTAACCAATTGTGTGGTTTTCGATTAATTCTTTGATGAGGTCTTCGAGAGCGGCTTGGTCGTTGCCTTCAAGACGCTTGCTTTCTTTGGCTTGGAAAACCACGTTTACAATACCTTTCACCTTCGTGGGCGAGCCTTTGAGACCGATTTGTTCGGGGTCGGCATTTACAAACTCGGCGCTCCACTCTTTGAGTTGAAGATACGGGCGAGCCTCGACGAGGGCAGCCATTTCGGGAGCGAGTTGAGCTTGTTCGCTGGGCGTTACGGCATATTTGTATTTTTGGATTCTGCGCGCATTGCGAGGACGGCAATCGGCAGCAGAACCGTTGACGGTGATTACCAACGGGAGCGGACATTCGAGGGTTTCGACGCCCGATTCGAGGCGACGCGTTACGGTTGCTTTGCCGTTTTCAATCTTTTCAATCTTCTCAGCGTAAGTGATTTGCGGAAGGTTGAGCTTTTCAGCTACTTGCGGAGCCACTTGAGCTGTGTCGCCGTCGATGGCTTGACGACCGGCAATAATCAAGTCGTAACTACCGATTTTGCGAATAGCAGCCGAAAGAGCGTACGAAGTAGCCAACGTGTCGGCGCCGGCGAATGCTCTGTCGGTCAACACAATACCTGTATCGGCACCACGGTAGACAGCCTCACGGATGATTTCGGCTGCACGAGGAGGACCCATGGTAAGGATTGTGATTGTTGTGTCCGGATGGGTTTCTTTGATTTGTAGGGCTTGTTCCAATGCGTTCAAATCTTCAGGGTTGAAGATAGCGGGAAGTGCGGCACGATTGATGGTGCCGTCTTCTTTCATTGCATCTTTTCCTACATTACGAGTGTCAGGCACTTGTTTTGCCAGGACAATAATGTTAAGACTCATATTGTTAATGTATTATTTAGTAATTCATTAAAAAAACAAGGCAAAGTTAGCAAAAATTTATTCAAGTTGAAAGCGAAAATGCAAACTTGTAAAAAAATCTGTATCTAAAGGACAGAAAATCGTACTTTTCTAACTGCGATGATTAAAACCACAAAAAGCGGACACAGTCGTTGTGTCCGCTTCATAGAATGTAACTATTTTATTTATTTCTTGAAATGTCGGCAGCAGTTTTAGCCTCCCAGCCGAGAGCGCTGGCGCCAAGAACTGCAGCATCGCTTTCCTTAAGTTCGGAGATAAGCAACTTAACTTTGCCACGGAACACAGCCATTGTGTTTTTGTCCATAGCCTCCTTAACAGGCTTCATAAGCAAGTCGCCCGACTTTGTCAAACCGCCGAAGAGGATAATTGCTTCCGGGCTTGAGAACGAGATAAAGTCAGCCAACGCTTCGCCGAGGATTTCGCCTGTAAATTCGAAAACGTCTTTAGCCAATTTATCGCCTGCTACGGCAGCGTCGAACACGTCTTTCGAAGTAATCGAGTCGATATCGATGTTGCGGAGCAATGATTGTTCGCCGGTGCGAGCGTCGAGGAATTCGCGAGCCGTACGAGCCACGCCGGTAGCCGAAGCATAAGCCTCCAAGCAACCTGTGCGACCGCAACCGCAAAGGCGACCGTTGTGACGCTTCATAATCACGTGACCGAGTTCGCCGGCGAAACCGTCGTGGCCATATACCATCTGACCGTTAACGACGATACCGCTACCAACACCTGTGCCGAGCGTAATCATGATGAAGTCTTTCATACCGCGAGCAGCGCCGTAGGTCATTTCGCCAATGGCTGCAGCGTTTGCATCGTTGGTGATTGCTACCGGCAAACCGAATTTCTCTGAAACGAGGTCTGCCAAAGGTATTGGAGTCGGCCACGGCAAATTGACGCCGTCGCTAATCATGCCTGTAAAGTAATTCGCATTAGGCGCACCGATACCGATACCGGCAATCTTGCCTTCCGCCTCATTTGTTTCAATTAATTTTGAAAGCTCAACATGCAACTCACTAATATAATCGTTGATGTCAGCATGTTTACGGGTTTTGATTGAACTGCTCGCCAAAACCGTTCCGCGAGCATCTACGATACCAAAGACGGTATTTGTACCGCCGATATCTATACCAACAACATAAGGTTTACTCATAATAAAAATTTTAAGATAGATTTTTCACAAAGATATAACGAATCTTTAAAACAAGAAAGATTTTTACCTTTTTTTTGTCTTTAAGCAAGAAATCCGCGACCCACGTCGCGGATTTCCCTATATCGATAATCGGTAAAAAAATGTAACCGTCTATATCTGTTTGAACGAACCTGCTTTTATCAATCTAAATCTAATCTATTCAATTAATGTGCAACTTTATACACTAATTTTCAAGGTTCGTATAA
>JBJEDP010000177.1:0-5649 GCA_051872175.1 Candidatus Limisoma sp. | reverse complement strand
ATGCCGAGATGCAGCTTATCTTATGCAAAGATAATGCAAATCGAGAGCAGAATCAAATTTTAGAAGCAAGAGGTGAATTTCTATAACCGATAACGGCGGCGGAGCCGTTGTGAAAGCCCATTTTGTACTTATTTGTTGTTTTTTTAATTTTTTTCTTGAATATATTTTGTTGTTTGTTTAGAAAAACTTACATTTGTCGAGAAATACAAAACCTAAACATTTTTAATTATGAATAAAGCAGAATTAATCAATGCTATTGCCGAAAAGGCAAACCTTACAAAAGCTGACGCAAAAGCAGCGTTGGACGCAACTCTTGCAGCTATTTCCGATGCCGTGGCTAACAACGACAAAGTAGCTCTTATCGGTTTCGGTACTTTCGCAGTTGTAGAAAAAGGCGAAAGAACAGGTATCAATCCTGCCACTAAAGCCAAAATCGTTATCCCGGCTAAGAAAGTTGTTAAATTTAAAGCCGGTGCAGAACTCGCTGCTAAAGTTAAATAATTTAAGCACGAATCAACCAACGAAATAAGAGAGAAGCCCATGTCGGTTTCTCTCTTTTTCGTTATTACTATCCGACTTTTACCTTTTACCTCTTACCTTTAAAAAATTTTGTTTTTCGCTCACCTTGCACTACTTTCGCTTCGCGCAAGATAGGCTGCGGTTCGGAAAAACAAATCTTTAAAACTTCGTTTTCGTTTTGTTTTTCGCTCACCTTGCACTACTTTCGCTTCGCGCAAGATAGGCTGCGGTTCGGAAAAACAAATCTTTAAAACTTCGTTTTCGTTTTGTTTTTCGCTCACCTTGCACTATCTTTGCAATATGGAATTGGCAACTATTAGCGACATAGTGGGCTCTACTGTTCGGGAGTGTTGCGCTACGGAGGTTAATCTGCTGAGCGCGAGTGCTCGACTCTTGTTGAGCGTTGCTCTGGGCTGCGTGGTCGGCTACGAGCGTAAGAGCCGCGGTCAGATTGCCGGAGTGGGTACTTTCGCCCTTATTTCGGCGGGTGCCGCGCTTGCAATGTTGCTGAGCATCTACATCCCCCAAGAATATATCGGCTTGAAAAACGGTGACCCGGGGCGCATTGCCGCTCAGGTAATTACGGGTATCGGTTTCCTCGGCGCGGGGGCTATCATTCGCATGAAGGGTACTATCAAGGGCTTGACGACGGCTGCCGGAATCTGGCTGATGGCGATGATTGGCATGGCTGTCGGCGCCGGACTTTACCTTGTGGGCATCCTTGCTACGTTGCTGATGATTGGCATCCTGACCGGCGTGAGCGACTACGAGCAGCGCGTCAACATCGGCTGGAAAACGAAAACTCTGCGCATCGAGGTGCGTAGCATCGATTTCTCGCTCGCCGACATTGTCAACGAAGTTAAGAACCACAATGTCAGGGTGGTCGACACGTTTATGAAGCAAGATTTCGAGCGCCAAACGACGGTAATCAACATGGTTACGCTGGTCAAGTCGAACCTGGATATGCCAAGGCTGTTTGCCGCTCTGCACAAATTTAAAAACATCAAATCAGTATCGTTCGACAGCGACTTTAACTTATGATAGGAATCGAAAAATACTTCAACCTGACGGATTTCACTTCGATGGTGAAAAGTACCGCCGTGGAAGAAGTATCGACGGCTTCCTCGTTGCGCCAAACCGTTACCGAGCAGCCCGAGCCGATGCATACTGCCGGCGAAGAGTCGGAAACGAGTCTGATATCCGACTTGGCGTTGATTCTCGTCGTGGCTGCCATCGCTACCGTGATTTTCAAGCGACTCCGTCAGCCCGTTGTGCTCGGCTATATCGTTGCCGGATTTTTGGTTAGCCCGCATTGCGGGTTCTTCCCGACGGTGGTCGGCGAGGCTAATATTAACTTCTGGGCGGAACTGGGCATCATCTTTTTGCTCTTCTCGCTCGGATTGGAGTTCAGTTTTAAGAAATTGGTCAACGTCGGCGGGTCGGCGGCAATTACGGCGCTCGTCATCATTTCCGGAATGATGACCACCGGATTTTTCGCGGGAAAGCTGATGGGCTTTTCGTTCATCAGCAGTCTGTTCCTTGGCGGAATGTTGTCGATGTCGTCGACCACGATAATCCTCAAAGCGCTGACCGACTTGAACCTTATGCACCGACGGTTTACCACGCAGGTGTTGGCTGTGCTGATTGTCGAAGACTTGTTTGCCGTGGTGATGATGGTGTTGCTGTCGTCGATTGCCATCAACAACACCGTGTCGGGCAACGAATTGGTGTTCAGCATTGCCAAACTGGTGTTTTTCCTCGTGCTGTGGTTCTTGATAGGCGTTTACGTCATACCGTCGTTTCTCAATCATCAACGTCATGTGCTCACCGACGAACTCCTTTTGGTGTTTTCCGTCGGGCTGTGCTTTTTGATGGTGATATGCTCCACCTATTTCGGCTTTTCGTCGGCGTTGGGCGCTTTCGTTATGGGGTCGATACTCGCCGGGACAAGCCATGCCGAGCGCATCGAGCGCGTCATTTCGCCCGTTAAGGACTTGTTTGGCGCGGTGTTTTTCATCTCGGTGGGTATGATGGTCGACCCGCAAATCATTACGCAATATCTGTCGCCGATACTAACGCTGTCGCTGATTGTCATCGTTGGAATGATAGTGTTCGGCACCATCGGAATGCTCGCCACGGGGCAACCGATGCGCATCGCCATCGAGTCGGGATTTTCGCTGACGCAAATCGGCGAATTTTCGTTCATCATCGCCACGTTGGGTATGTCGCTCGGCGTGATTGATGCCAATTTGTATCCGATAGTGGTTGCCGTGTCGGTCGTTACCACGTTTTTTACGCCGTATTTCATCAAACTCTCCGACCCGTTCAGCCGTTGGGTAGAGCGAAAGATGCCGCCGCGGCTCAATTCGTTGCTCCAGGGCTACAGCAAGGCGTCGACGCGCAACGAGTCGGAAATGACAACCCTCTGGAAGCGTATCGCCGTGCGCAACGTGTGGCGAATCACCCTTTATTCGGTCATTTTGGTGGCTATTCTTTATCTTTCGCAGGCGTTGCTTTTCCCGATGCTACGCAATGCAATGAGCGACGTGTGGGCAAATCTGCTGGGAACGGCAATCACAATAGTTGCCATGTCGCCGTCGCTGTTGGCGCTGTGCTATCCATCCGTAAAGCGTTGGGAGCACGAAAAGTTGCAAGCCAGCGTGCACTCCAACGTGCCCTTCATCGCGATGCGACTGCTGCGCGTGCTCATTGCCTTCGGATTTCTTGTCGGATTTGTCATTGAGGTATATTCGCACGTCATTGCCGTAGCATTCGCACTGGCTATATTTATCCTCATTGCCATCTACTTCTCCAAGTCGGTGCGCAAGCGTTTGCATAGAATCGAAACAAAGTTTATCAACAACCTCAACGAGCGCGAACTGCGTCGTAGCGGTAAAAACAATAACCTAGTCAGCGATATGCACCTTGCCTACGTCAACATTGGCTACAGCTGTCCGTTCGTCGGGCAGCGTCTTGCCGACTCCAACCTCGGCAGTCGCTTTGGCATCAACGTGGCAAGCATCCAGCGCGGACAGTCGACGATTGCCGTGCCCAAAGGCGATACACGCATTTTTCCGGGCGACACGCTCGGCGTTATCGGCACCGACGAGCAGATTCAGCAACTGCTCAACATCGTCGAAAGCAACCCTCAGACGTTCGACGACGAGATTGAGATGGAGTTTAAAAGCATCGTCCTGCCTTTCGACTCTCCGCTGCTGGGCAAGCGCATTCGCGAAACGGGTATTCGCGAGCGCTACAGCGCGGTGATTGTGTCGGTGGAGCGCAGCGACGGCACGTTTGTTGCTCCGGCAGCCGACACGGTGCTGCTCCGTGGCGACAACCTTTGGCTTGTTGGCGACAAAGCAAAGATTAAACAACTTGTCTAACATATATAATCAATTATGCACGAGAAAATTATAATCTTAGACTTCGGCTCGCAGACGACGCAACTCATAGCGCGTCGTGTCAGAGAACTGAACGTCTATTGTGAAATTTTGCCGTACAACAAAATGCCGTTGGACGACCCCGACGTTATCGGCGTAATCCTTTCGGGAAGCCCGTTCTCGGTCTACGACGAGAAGGCGTTTCGCATCGACTTGTCGAGCATTCGCGGACGCTATCCGCTGCTGGGCATTTGCTATGGTGCGCAGTACATCGCCTACGCCAACGGTGGCAGCGTAGAGCCTGCCGGAACGCGTGAATACGGTCGTGCGCATCTGACTGCGTTCGACAGCCAAAATCCGTTGCTGCAAGGCATTTCGGAGGGTAGCCAGGTGTGGATGAGCCACGGCGACACTATCACCGCCGTCCCCGACGGTTTCCGCACCATTGCGTCGACCGAGAAGGTTGCCATCGCTGCCTATCAGATTGCCGACGAAAAGGTTTGGGGTGTGCAATTCCATCCCGAAGTGTTCCACTCGGTTGAGGGCACTCGCTTGCTGCAAAACTTCGTTGTAGGCATCTGCGGGGCGCATCAAGATTGGAGCACGGCATCGTTTATCGACACAACGGTTGCCCAACTCAAGGCGACGCTTGGCAACGACAAGGTTGTGCTCGGTCTGAGCGGCGGCGTCGACTCGTCGGTGGCTGCAGTACTTCTCAACAAGGCGATTGGACGCAACCTGACTTGCATCTTTGTCGACCACGGTTTGCTCCGCAAAAACGAGTTCCAAAACGTGATGCGCGACTACGAAGGCCTCGGTCTCAACGTCGTTGGCGTCGACGCTTCGGCTAAGTTTTTCGCCGAATTGGAGGGCGTAACCGAGCCGGAACGCAAGCGCAAAATCATCGGCAAGGGCTTTATCGACGTGTTCGACGAGGAGGCGCGTAAGATTTCCGACGTGCGTTGGCTCGCTCAAGGCACAATCTATCCCGACTGCATCGAGTCGCTCTCGATAACGGGAACGGTCATCAAGAGTCACCACAACGTAGGCGGTTTGCCCGAAAAGATGAATCTGAAACTTTGCGAGCCGTTGCGCTTACTCTTCAAAGACGAAGTGCGTCGGGTAGGGCGCGAACTCGGAATGCCCGAGCATCTCATCAACCGCCATCCTTTCCCGGGACCGGGCTTGGCAGTGCGCATTCTTGGCGATATCACTCGCGAGAAGGTCGAGATTCTCCAAAATGCCGACGACATCTTCATCCAAGGACTCCGCGATTGGGGCTTGTACGACAAAGTTTGGCAAGCCGGTGTGATACTGCTTCCCGTGCAGAGTGTCGGCGTGATGGGCGATGAACGTACCTACGAACGTGCCGTGGCGTTGCGCGCCGTGACGAGTACCGACGCAATGACAGCCGATTGGGCGCATCTGCCGTACGAGTTCCTCTCCAAGGTCAGCAACGACATTATAAATAAGGTAAAAGGCGTCAACCGCGTTTGCTACGACATCTCGTCAAAACCACCGGCAACAATCGAGTGGGAATAGGGCGCAGCCGCGCGGTTAATCCACAGCATTGTTGATTCTCACATTCACTACCACGACCGACCCTCTCCGAGGCTCGAGTTATGTGTGTGGACTCCGCTCCCTGCGCTAAGCGTCTCCGACGCTGAGCGCAGGGCTTACCACAACAGGCGCGTCTCCGACGCTCCCATCCACAGCGTATCTTCGACACGCTGTGGATTCTCGTTTG
>JBJEDP010000176.1:0-5651 GCA_051872175.1 Candidatus Limisoma sp. | reverse complement strand
GTCTGTTAACGAGATATTCTATAGCCTTCAGGGTGAGGGCTATTTTTCGGGAACTCCGGCTGTGTTTGTGCGCTTTTCGGGATGCAATTTGCGTTGTCCGTTCTGCGACACGCAGCACGAGAAGCATACCGAAATGACTATTTTTGAGATACTTGCCGAAATCGACCGCTATCCGGCGGAGACGGTTATCCTGACGGGTGGCGAGCCGTCGTTGGTGGTCGACGAAGAGATGGTAGAGGCCATCAAGGCGGGGCATCGCTTTGTGGCTATCGAGACCAACGGAACGCATCTGCTACCCGACAACATCGATTGGATTACGCTTTCGCCGAAGTTCGACGTCGAGGGGCAAGAGGATGCGAAGGTCGTCATTCCGCTCTGCGACGAGCTGAAGGTGGTCTATCGCGGTCAAGACTTGAGCCAATACGACGGGATTGCCACCAATTTGCGCTTTTTGCAGCCGGTCGATACCGGGAGTGAGAAGATGAATCGTACGATACGCGACGCCGCCATCCGTGCGTGCCTCGAAAACCCGCGCTGGCGTCTTTCGTTGCAAATTCATAAAATATTAAATATAAAATAGCATATTAGTTTATTACGGATTTATCACAATTTTATGCTGTTTTGGCAATAAATATAAGTGTTAACTGTTTTGCTTTTAATACTTTTTATGTAAATTTGCCGCAATAAAAAGAAGAAAAAGGAATTGATATGAGTTTTGAAATAATATTCGTCATTGTATGTATGATAGCGATGCTGTTGGCGCTGATATTCGATTTGATGCGCCCGGGCATGATATTGCTGAGCATCGTTGTGCTGTTTCTTTGTGCGGGTATTTTGACTCCAAAGGAGATGCTCGAAGGCTTCAGCAACAAAGGTATGATAACGGTAGCGTTGCTGTTCCTGGTTAGCGAAGGTGTTCGTCAGAGCGGTGCGCTCAACGTGATAATCAAGAAGTTGCTGCCGCAGAAGCCGGTGTCGGTGATGCGTGCGCAGTTGCGCTTCTTGCCGGCGATTTCGGCGATTTCGGCATTTCTCAACAATACGCCGGTTGTCGTGATTTTTGCGCCAATCATCAAGCGCTGGGCAGAGCAGATGAAGATGCAGCCCACAAAGTTTCTCATTCCGCTGTCGTACGCAACCATCCTCGGCGGCATTTGCACGCTTATCGGCACGTCGACCAACCTGGTTGTCCACGGTATGGTGCTCGATGCCGGATTGGAGGGCTTTTCGATGTTCGAACTCGGACGAGTGGGCATCTTTATCGCCATTGCAGGTATTGCCTACTTATTGTTTTTCTCCAAACGACTTCTGCCGGATTCGCGTGAAGACAACCTCGAGCGCGAGGACGAGAATCCGTCGGGCGGCTTGCATCGCGTTGAGGTAATCATCGGCGCGCGTTTTCCGGGCATCAAGAAAACTCTCGGTGAATTCAACTTTACGCGCCACTACGGTGCATACGTCAAGGAGGTTAAGCGCAACGGCGAGTCGTATACGACCGACCTCGACGACTTGGTGATTCTCGAAGGCGACACGCTCATACTTTGGGCAGACGATACGTTCATCCCGACGTGGGGTGATTCGCGCGTGTTCTTGTATGTGGCAAACGGCAAGGACGAAGTGCCGAAGGAGTCGCGCGGACGCCGCTATCTCGCGCTCGGCTTGCTCGTGTTTATGATTGCCGGCGCTACGATTGGCGAACTTCCGTTTATGAAAGAATTGGTGCCGTCGATGAAGTTGGATATGTTCTTCTTCGTCTGCGTAACCACGATAATTATGGCGTGGACCAAGATATTCCCGCCGAAGAAGTACACAAAATACATCTCTTGGGACATCCTTGTGACGATTGCTTGTGCATTTGCCATAAGCAAAGCGATGAACAATTCGGGCTTTGCTCCGATGATTGCCAACCACGTTATCAATATGACCGACAGCCTCGGCGCTTACGGCATCTTGGCAGTGCTTTTCATCATTACCAACATTTTTACCGAGCTGATAACCAACAATGCGGCGGCTGCGCTGAGTTTCCCGATTGCACTTGCTGTGGCAAACCAGTTGCATGTCGACCCGACGCCGTTCTTCGTGGTGATTTGTATGGCGGCTTCGGCAAGTTTCTGCACGCCCATCGGCTATCAGACCAACCTCATCGTGCAAGGTGTCGGCG
The DNA here is from genome assembly GCA_051872175.1 of Candidatus Limisoma sp. Taxonomy (GTDB): domain Bacteria; phylum Bacteroidota; class Bacteroidia; order Bacteroidales; family Muribaculaceae; genus Limisoma. The sequence continues at coordinate 3,490 of JBJEDP010000176.1, read as the reverse complement.
GCTACAAGTTTACCGACTTCGTCAAAGTCGGCTTGCCGCTCAACATAATAGCCTTTGTAATTTCAGTATTCGCAATTCCAATGATTTGGGAATTCTAACCAATACTCGATAAAACTATGGACAATAACATTTATCCGATATTCGACCGAATGCAGACGCGCGCCGACAAGGAGCAACTCCTTGGACAGCGCGGCATCATGATATGGTTTACCGGGCTTAGCGGCTCCGGCAAGAGTACGGTAGCCATCGCACTCGAACGCGAGTTGAGCAGTCGCGGCTTGCTATGCCGAATTCTCGACGGCGACAACATTCGCTCGGGCATCAACAACAACCTCGGCTTCACTGCCGACGACCGTCGCGAAAACATCCGCCGCATCGCCGAAGTGGGCAAACTCTTTGTCGACACCGGCATCATCACCCTTGCGGCATTCATCAGCCCCGACAACGAGATGCGTCGCATGGCGTCGGACATCATCGGCGCCGACAGTTTCCTCGAAGTGTATGTCAGCACGCCCCTCGAAGAGTGTGAGCGTCGCGACGTCAAAGGGCTCTACGCAAAGGCTCGTCGCGGCGAAATTAAGAACTTCACCGGCATCTCCGCGCCCTTCGAAGCGCCGACGTCGCCGGCTCTCGACCTCGACACGTCGAAACTTTCGCTGCAAGAGTCGGTTGAACTCCTGCTTGAATTGATTTTACCAAAAGTCTCGCTCCCGACACAACAAAAATAACGAAACAAAACAACAACAAAATATGTCGAACTATAAACTAAGCCACCTCCAGGAACTGGAGGCAGAGTCAATCCACATCATCCGCGAGGTAGCCGCCGAATTCGAGAATCCGGTGATGCTATACTCCATCGGTAAAGACTCGTCAGTGATGGTGCGACTTGCGGAAAAAGCATTTGCTCCGGGCAAAGTGCCGTTCCCGCTGATGCACATCGACTCGAAATGGAAATTCCGCGAAATGATAGAATTCCGCGACAGTTACGCCAAAGAGCACGGCTGGAACCTTATCGTAGAATCGAACGAAGAGGCATTCCGCGCCGGCGTCGGTCCGTTTACTCACGGCAGCAAGGTGCATACCGACTTGATGAAAACTCAAGCGCTGCTTGCCGCACTCGATAAGCACAAATTCGACGCCGCTTTCGGCGGTGCGCGCCGCGACGAGGAAAAGAGTCGCGCCAAAGAGCGTATCTTCTCATTCCGCGACAAATTCCATCAATGGGACCCCAAAAATCAACGCCCCGAACTTTGGGACATCTATAACGCTCGCGTTCATAAAGGCGAAAGCATCCGCGTTTTCCCCTTGTCGAACTGGACCGAACTCGACATCTGGCAGTACATCCGCCTCGAAAACATCCCCATCGTGCCGCTCTACTACGCTAAAGAGCGTCCTATCGTAGAAATCGACGGCAACCTCATTATGGCTGACGACGACCGCCTTCCCGAGCAATATCGCGACAAGATTCAGATGCGAATGGTGCGTTTCCGCACGCTCGGTTGCTGGCCGCTTACCGGTGCCGTGGAGTCGGAAGCCGACACTATTGAGAAAATCGTCGAAGAAATGATGACTACCACCAAGAGCGAACGCACTACGCGCGTCATCGACTTCGACCAAGAGGCAAGTATGGAACAGAAAAAACGCGAAGGCTACTTCTAAACACCCCGTACATTATGGAAACAACTAATCTGAATATAAAAGAATTCCTCGACCGCGACGAGCAGAAAGACCTGCTTCGCTTCCTGACTGCAGGCTCTGTCGACGACGGTAAGTCGACTCTTATCGGTCGTTTGCTCTTCGACAGTAAGAAAATCTACGAGGACCAACTCGACGCCCTCGAACGCGACTCCAAGCGCGTGGGCAATGCCGGCGAACACATCGACTATGCGCTGCTGCTCGACGGCTTGAAGGCTGAACGCGAACAGGGTATAACCATCGACGTGGCTTACCGCTACTTCAGCACCAACAACCGCAAATTCATCATCGCCGACACTCCGGGACACGAGCAGTATACGCGTAACATGATTACCGGCGGCTCGACAGCCAATGCCGCGGTGATTCTTGTCGATGCGCGTACCGGCGTAATCACGCAGACTCGCCGTCACACTTATCTTATTTCGCTTCTCGGCATCAAGCACCTCGTGCTCGCCGTCAACAAGATGGACTTGGTCGACTTCGACGAAAACGTGTTCAACAAGATTGTCAGCGACTTCAACGCGTTTGTTGCCGACCTTAACATCCCCGACGTCTATTGCATTCCGTTGTCGGCGCTCGAAGGCGATAACGTGGTGGCAAAGAGCGAACGCACGCCTTGGTATGGCGGCAAATGTTTGCTCGACTACCTCGAAACAGTGCCCATCGACCTCGACCGCAACTACGACGACTTCCGCTATCCCGTGCAATACGTTCTGCGCCCGAACCTCGACTTCCGCGGATTCTGCGGCAAGGTGGCAAGCGGCGTAATCCATCCCGGCGACGAAGTGATGGCGCTGCCTTCGCGAAAGACTTCGCGCGTTAAGAGCATCGTGACCTACGAAGGCGAAATCGAAGAAGCATTCCCGCCGATGTGTGTCACCCTTACTCTCGAAGACGAAATCGACATCTCGCGCGGCGAAATGATTGTCAAGCCCGACAACCTGCCTATCGAGAGTCGTAACTTCGAGGCTATGCTCGTGTGGATGGACGAAGAACCGATGGACGTCTCCAAGCAGTTCTTCATCAAGCAAACCACCAACACCACTCGTGCTCGCATCGACAACATCAAATATCGCGTCGACGTAAATACGATGGAGCGTTCGAACGTCGAATTGCTCAAACTCAACGAAATCGGTCGCGTCGTCTTTACTACCGGTAAGGAGCTCTTCTTCGACCCGTATCACACCAACAAGCAGACCGGTGCCTTCATTCTCATCGACCCGATTACCAACAACACGTCGGCTGTGGGTATGATTATCGGCAAAGTCGATGCCGGCGAACTCGTCGGCGACGACGCTATCGCTACCATCGACCTCGCCGCACTCGGTATCGACGAAAGCCATCGCCCCGCAATCGAGAAGGTGTGCGAGCAACTCAAACGACAAGGTTTAACCATAAAAATCAAATAATCTATGGGACTTAAATTCGAAGACCTTCCCGTCAATACCCTCGTCGGTGCCGACTGGAAGACGTTCAAAGAACTGACAAAAGGACAAACAATCGATAAAGGCTATCGCGGCAAATATTATCTGACAAAGTCGGTTTGCCGTCTGCTCAGCTCGCTTAAGCCGTTTGAAGATAGTCGCTATAAGAAAATCGCCGACAAGCCGCTCGAGCACGACCCGCTATTCATCCTCGGGCACTGGCGCAGCGGTACGACGTTCGTCCACAACGTGTTCGCTTGCGACCACCATTTCGGCTATACGACGACCTATCAAACCGTATTCCCGCACCTCGTGCTTTGGGGACAGCCATTCTTCAAGAAAAGCATGGCGGCATTGATGCCCGACAAGCG
>JBJEDP010000175.1:0-5653 GCA_051872175.1 Candidatus Limisoma sp. | reverse complement strand
TTCGAGATGTCCGAGTGCCAACTCGTAGTTACGTGCCGTGCGGTCTTGTCCGTTGTTTATCAATCGCCCAACGTGCTGACGTGCGTAGTCGCTGAAACAAACGTCATCGTCCTCGGTAGTAAGATAATCAATTACTTGATTCACATTGAGTGAATTGATGTCGGTCTTATTAAGCAACTCATTGTACTTAATAATAAGGTCTGCACAGTAACGGAGTACAAATGCGTCCTTAATCTCATTCGTTTTGGTTAAACCACTTGCATTAACCATTTTGTCAGTCTTAATAAAACCGACATTTCTTTGGTGTGTAACCCTAATGTACACTTGCCAGAAGCCATCTTTACGCGGACGGCGAACGCATGCTTTTAATGTTGCCATATTCTCTAAACATTTGAAATATTCTAAACAACTTATTTGATTAACTATATAATTAACTGAATTAAGGGCACTTGCGCTGGTCAACAAATGGTCAACACGTGGTAAACAGGCTCCAAAAAATGGTAAACAATTGGTCAACATATAGGGTTATTTGTACCCACAAAGCGATGCCAAATGAACGAAAGCCCTAAGCGCAAGTTAGGCTGTAACCTCTGAATTTTCAGAGTGTTACAGCCTAACTGACTGGTATTACCTATAATAGGTTGTGTACGATATTTATTCCTCTACGCTTGCCTGCGCCGCAGCAACACGGGCGATGGGCACGCGGAAAGGTGAACATGAGACGTAGTTCATGCCTAATTTTGCACAGAACTTAACTGACGAGGGTTCACCTCCGTGCTCGCCACAGATACCTACCTTGAGGTCTGCCTTGGTCGAACGGCCGCGCTCTGTACCCATCTTGACGAGTTGTCCAACACCTTCTTGGTCAAGCACTTCGAACGGATCGGTCTTGATGATGCCGAGTTCTTTGTAGTGTTTCAAGAATTTGGGAGCGTCGTCGCGTGAGTAACCGAATGTCATTTGTGTCAAGTCGTTTGTACCGAACGAGAAGAAGTCGGCATATTCAGCGATTTTGTCGGCAACGAGTGCTGCACGCGGGATTTCAATCATTGTACCGATTTTGTAAGGTACTGTTGTTCCTTTTTCTTCGAATACTTTATCGGCGGTACGACGGATGATTTCGCTTTGCATTTCGAGCTCTTTAACGACGCCTACGAGGGGCACCATGATTTCGGGATGCACGTCGATGCCTTCTTCTTTACATTCGATAGCTGCTTCGATGATTGCGCGAGCTTGCATTTCGGTGATTTCGGGATATGTATTGCCGAGGCGGCAACCGCGGTGACCGAGCATGGGGTTGAATTCTTCGAGAGAGTCGCAGATGCTCTTTACTTTCTCTACGGAGATACCCATTTCTTCAGCGAGTTCGCGTTGAGTAGCTAACTGATGAGGAACGAATTCGTGCAACGGGGGGTCGAGCAGACGGATTGTAACGCCGAGTCCGTCCATTGCTTTGAAGATTCCAACGAAGTCTTCGCGTTGCATGGGGAGGAGTTTGTCGAGGGCTGCACGACGACCTTCTGTTGTGCTTGCGATAATCATTTCGCGCATTGCTTTGATGCGTGTACCTTCGAAGAACATGTGTTCCGTACGGCAGAGTCCGATACCTTTTGCGCCGAATTTGCGAGCTACGAGGGCGTCGCGAGGTGAGTCAGCGTTTGTACGAACGTCTACTTTTGTGTATTTGTCAGCGAGGTTCATGATTGCAGCGAAGTCGCCTGAGAGTTCTGCATCTACAGTGGGAACTTGACCGTCGTAAACGTCACCGGTAGAACCGTTGAGTGAAATCCAGTCGCCTTCTTTGTAGACTTTACCGCCCATTTCAACTGTGCGTTCTTTGTAGTCAACTTTGATTTCGCCTGCACCTGAAACGCAGCATTTACCCATACCGCGAGCTACAACGGCTGCGTGCGAGGTCATACCGCCGCGTGCTGTCAAGATACCTTGAGCTACGCTCATACCGCGGAGGTCTTCGGGCGAAGTTTCGATACGAACCATGATGACTTTTTTCTTGAGTTCAGCCCAAGCTTCAGCATCGTCGGCGAAGAATACGATTTGACCGGTAGCTGCACCCGGAGAAGCGGGAAGACCTTTAGCAACGGCAACGGCGCGTTTGAGGGCGTCTTTGTCGAATACCGGGTGAAGGAGTTCGTCGAGTTTTTGGGGCTCCATGCGTTTGAGCACTGTTTTTTCGTCGATTTGACCTGCGCGGAGCATGTCCATGGCGATTTTAACCATAGCGGCACCTGTACGCTTACCGTTACGAGTTTGGAGCAACCAGAGTTTGTTGTCTTGGATTGTGAACTCGAGGTCTTGCATATCGGTGAAGTAGTCCTCAAGTTTTTGTTGGATAGAGATAAGTTCTTTAGCGCATTCGGGCATAGATTCTTCGAGTGAAGGATATTTAGCCACGCGTTCTTCTTCGCTGATGCCTTGGAGTTTAGCCCAACGACGCGAGCCTTCGACTGTGATTTGTTGGGGAGTGCGAACGCCGGCAACGACGTCTTCGCCTTGTGCGTTGATGAGGTATTCACCGTTGAAGATGTCTTCGCCTGTAGCAGCGTCGCGAGTGAATGCTACGCCGGTAGCTGAAGAGTTACCCATGTTACCGTAAACCATTGCTTGAACGTTAACGGCAGTACCCCACTCTTCGGGGATTTGGTTCATGCGACGATAGAGGATTGCGCGTTCGTTCATCCAGCTGTCGAACACAGCGTAGATTGCGCCCCAGAGTTGTTCCCAAGCAGATTCGGGGAATTCTTTGCCGGTAACTTTCTTAACGGCAGCTTTGAACTTAACGACGAGGCCTTTGAGGTCGTCAACGGTAAGTTCGGTATCGAGCTTAACGCCTTTTTCTTCTTTAACTTGTTCGATGATTTCTTCGAACGGGTCTTTGTCTTGTTTCGACTTCGGCTTCATACCGAGGACCACGTCGCCGTACATTTGAACGAAACGGCGATAAGAGTCCCAAGCGAAACGGGGATTACCCGATTTAGCGGCAAGTGCTTCAACTACGGTGTCGTTGATACCAAGGTTGAGGACGGTGTCCATCATACCGGGCATAGAAACGCGAGCACCAGAGCGAACAGACACGAGAAGAGGATTCTTAGCGTCGCCAAACTTGTTACCTGTGAGGGCTTCGATGTGGGCAACCGACTTCTTAACATCCTCGTCGAGCAATTTAACGACAGCCTCGCGACCGAGGGTGTTATACTCTGTACATACTTCAGTGGTGATGGTGAAACCGGGAGGAACCGGCACACCGATGAGGTTCATCTCAGCGAGGTTGGCACCTTTACCGCCAAGGAGGTTTCTCATATCGGCACGTCCTTCTGCTTGTCCGTTACCGAAAGTGTAAATCCGTTTCATTCTAAAATTATTAATTATATGTATTAATATTGTTGTTTGAATAATATGCAAATTTAATCTTTTTGCTGTTAAAATAAAAATCTGAAAGTAGAAAAATACTAATATTTTTATGTTTTTCCGAAAATCCGAGAATACAAAGAATTCCAATCAGTTAAGATATTCCCGCTGTTTAACTACAATATAACAGCAAATAAGTCATTATATAAACAAATAGAAATCTGACAATTAAATTTTCTACCAATTAGCAAAAACAACCAAATCGATACCGGAATTACGGTCTATTTTGTGTATGACAGGCAAAAATATTTAATAGGGCTTGAGTTTTAACAGTGCTGTACTCGATTTTTGCCCATGTGGCAGAATAACTTTGCTAAAACAAAATAATGAGGGAATTATGTTTTATATTTTTGTACTGTTATGCCTAAGCGCTGCATTAGGACGAAAGATTTAGAAGTCACACCAAGACTTGATTTTCTGATATAATTTGCTTGAGGCGGTGTCTAACAGACCCATCCTTAAAAGAAATAAGCAAAGTTAGGGAAATCAATCTAATGATTGTTGGTTATTAGCAAAAGGTTCGCCGTGAGGCGCGCCTTTTGTGCATTTAACCTGCATTTGAACGGCAAAAGGAGATATTGCTACAATCCGCCGACGGCGACAGTAAATGTTGTGGCAACGCCGGAGCCATCAAGAGTCTTGACGGTGACGTCGGCACTGCCCGACGTGCGCGCGATTATCGTTCCGGCGCGAATTGGGAGTACGACATCGTGGTTGTCGGACGTGCAAATGAGAAAGGGCAAAGCGCCTTTGGGTGACACCTGTGCTTGGATGTGTCCACGGTCGCCGGACTGAAGGTTGACGTGTCGGGAGCGAAGAATCACCTCTTGGGCAGACACAAACTCCACGACGTTGCGAAAACGTTGCCATTGCTCGGCAGCTGCGAAAGCATCGCGCGAGCCCTGTGGAATGTAAAGTGTGACCGTTTCGTAGGTGCGTGGCGTGAATGGCTCGCCGCTACAAGCAGGCGGCACCGAGCCAAGACATACAATTGCGCGTGGCAGATTGGCTGCAGTGACGTAGAATGCGCGGTCGGGCAGCGACTCTACCCTGCTTCCGAGGAAAATCGTAAGCGGTGCAGTGAGTCCGAATTGGTCGCGGCTGCCCACGTGGCGGCAGTTGATTGCGTTATAGAAGAGGTAGTCTTGCTTGGCAGAGGCAACAAACCCGCCGGGAGCTACTTCTTCGATTGATTCGGGCACGGTAAGTGCCGGGAAATGATTTAAGGGCGTAAAAAAGAAGCAATTGCTTTCGAGAGAGCGGAGTTGTGCCCCGTCGGCAAATTCTACCGACATCACGTCAGCGCAGATGCCGAATGCGCCGGGCGCAATATGTCGAACAGACCGGGGCACGCGGATTCGAGTTACGTTGAACAACGACGACACAGCATCGGCATCGATTGAGACGATACCTTCGGGGATGTCGAACGACTTCATTTCGTAGCATTCCGAGAACACACCTTTTGCAAGTCGGCGGACTTTTGCAAGACCTGGAATGGCTTTGAGTTTTGTTGTTGCGAAAGCATATTTGCCAATCGAGTCGACCTTGGACGGTATTGAAATCGATTCAATCGCCGTACATTCGAAAGCGCGGTCGGGAATCGTGGTCAGCGAATCGGGCAAAACCACTTTTTGCAAGTTCGTGGAATATTGGAATGCGCACTTCCCTATTTTAGTGATATGTGGAGGAAGGACAACCGAACGGAGATTCGGACATCGAGCAAACGCACAAGAGTCGACAGAAGTAACACGGTAGGTCGCGCCACCATAACGAGCCACTGCGGGCACAACAATGTCGCCCGAATAGCCGCCCTTGCGTGCTGTCACTATCGCCGTCTTGGCATAACTTGTGCGAAACGACACTCCGCTATAGTTAAAAATGCGCTGAGCATATGCGGGCAAAGCCAATAACAACAGCAGAAATGTGATTGCACATTTTTCCAATATTTGCCTTCTCTCCACCCTACGTTAGAATTTTCGCAGCGTTTTGTAATTATCGGGAAGTTCCTCAGTCGAGATTTCCGCCAACAGACGAAGTTCGCCGTTTACGAGTCCGACGATTTCGCAATAGGTCGACGGTTTGCCGGCAACGACATCCGCATAAGGAAGAATTGCGCTGATTTCCGCCTCATTCAGCAACGTAAAATCGAGCATAAAATGGTTCTCAAACTCGAGATTTGGATTATAATAGATAGTTGCACGGTCTTTCGAAATCGACAAACGCTTTG
>JBJEDP010000174.1:0-5657 GCA_051872175.1 Candidatus Limisoma sp. | reverse complement strand
ACCCAAATGAGCAGAAGCGACACGATGATGTGGTCGTTGACCAGGTGGGTAAATTCCGGAGTTATCAGACCGGAACTCTTCATGCCTTTAAAGATTGCAAAATAGACAATCCCGACGATGGAGAATCCGCACCAAATGGCGCCGTAGCGCCGTAGCGATTGGGCGTATTTGAACGAGAAAATTAAGCGCGAGATGTACATTAATATGGCGCCGACGGTGAAGGCGATTACTACCGATGACAGTATGCCTGAAATAATCACTAAGGCTTTTCCGGCATTGATGTAGTTGCCGATTTCGGCAAACGAGATGTCGGGACTGTTCCATATTTTGAAAATGGAAACTGCGAGCGCAGAGCCGAGGAGCTCGAAGACAAGCGACACGGTTGTCGATGTTGGAAGCCCGAGCGAGTTAAACGTGTTGAGCAGAATGACGTCGGTGAGCATAATTCCGACGAAAAGTGTCATAATTTCAGAGAAAGTGAACATGCCCGGATGGAACACGCCGTTGCGAGCCACTTCCATCATTCCGTTCGACGTAACAACGCCAATCATGATGCCGACAGCGGCTACGGTGAGGATTACATTTCGGCGTGCTACTTTGCAGCCGAGGGCTGAATTGAGGAAGTTGACGGCGTCGTTTGATACGCCAACCACCAGGTCTAAGACCGCAAGCACGGCGAGGACCACAATAATTACAGTAAAAATCGGACTCATATAGGTTGAGATTCTATTTATGCAGTGTGAATAGGAATTCGAGGCCGGCGAAACGCCTGTTGCATGCTTCTATCTCGCCGCCATGGAAAGCGACGGCGTTGCGCACTATTGACAGTCCGAGCCCGGTGCCTCCGTTCTTTCGCGACCGCCCGGTGTCGATGCGGTAGAATCGCTCGAAGATGTGCGGCAGATGTTTCTGCTCGACTCCGGTACCGTTGTCGTAGAAGTCGAACTTGTAGAATTCGTCTTCGTCGGTTACGGCTATGAAGATGTCGCGCCCGCCGGAATATGCCACCGCGTTGTTGACCAGATTGCGGAAAATGGCATCGATGAGTTGTCGGTTGCCCTTGACGATGACGCTGTCGGGCATATCGACGTTGATGCGCATCTTCTTGTCGATGCCGTAGCCGTCGACTTCGGCGCGTATGTTGTTAATCACTTCGTTGATGTCGACCTCGGTCATTGGCAGAGATTCGCGGTCGTCGGTGATGCGAGTAATCAGCGTGACGTCGCCGAGCAGGTTGGTCAGACGCAGGGCGTTGGCGTAACCCGATTGCAGAAGTCGAGTGCGTGTCTCTTCGTCGAGGTTGTTGTTGAGCACGGTTTCGAAGCATCCGCTAATGGCTTGTACCGGCGTTTTAAGCTCGTGATTGATGTTGCTCGTCAACTGATGTTTTATGCGGATTTTCTCTTTTTCTTCGAAGATGGCTTCCGCCATGCTCTTGTCGCGTTCGACGGAAATCCGCTTCAAGTCGAGATACATCTTTACAATCATCTTCGACACTTCGCCGAGTTCGTCGTCGGAAAATACCGACACATCGTAGTCGTCGATATTGCCTTGGGCGGCGAGTTCGGCAAATTGTTGCAGCTTTTTGACTTCCGAGCCGATGCGACCTATGGCAAAATAGAGGATGATGTTGATGATGGCAGCAATGCCGATTACCACCCAGATATATTCGAGTTCGCCTTGCAGAATGTTAGCCAGGTTGACGTCGTAGGGTAGGGCTGTGCGGACTACGACATTGTTTCCCGCCGTTGCCGAGTAGAAATATTCTTGATTGTTCGACTGCGAGAGTCGGCGAATCGTATAGCTGTGTCCGTCGCGGAGTGCGCCGACGAATTCTTGGCGGTCGCGGTGGTTGGTAAGGCTGTCGACGCTGTTGTCGAAGAGCACGTTACCGCTGCGATCGATGATGGTGACGCGCACCGATTCGTCGTGGAAGTAGGTGCCGAGCATATCGTCGTCGAAACTGCCGTTCAGTTGGTAGTCGCGCAAAATCACTTGGTTGTAGGCTTGCAACTTTGAGTCGAGCAGCCCTACTTTGTATTCGCGCTCGCGTGAATATTGTATGGTTACGAACACAAAGACCAACATCCAATAGAAGATGTTGACAATCCAAAACAGTTTGGTTTGATAGTTATATGTCCTCTTTGAATCCATATCCGTAGCCTTGACGTGTGATTATTGACGATTCGTATTTGCCCAACTTCTTGCGCAGGCGGTTGATGTTGACGTCGATGGTGCGGTCGACCACGTAGACGTTCTTTTCCCAAACGGCATCGAGGATTTCTTCGCGTGAGAAAATCTTGCCGCGGTTTGTCAGCAGGAAGTGAAGCAAGTCGTATTCCTTTTTCGTGAGCGTAACAGGCTCGCCGTCGAGAGTGCACGACTTGTCGGTGTTGTCGAGACGGAGGTCTTCAAACTCGACGATTGTAGAGTAGGGCGTTTTGCGCAGAAGACGACCGACGCGCGCCACTAATTCGCGCATCGAAAACGGCTTGCGGATGTAGTCGTCGGCGCCGCGATTGAAGCCGTCGACGAGCGGCTGGTCGTCGCCTAAGGCTGTGCACAAAATGATTGGAATTTGCGACGTTGACGCATTTGCTCTGAGGCGGCTTACCAAATCCAAGCCGCTCATTTCGCCCATCATTATGTCGAGCACTATGAGCGAATACTTTGTCAAATCTTTTTCGAGCGCCATTTCGGCGGAGTTGGCTTCGTCGACAGCATAGCCCGCTATTTCGAGGTTGATTTTCATCAACTCGCATATCGAGGCTTCGTCGTCGACTACTAATATCCGTTTCGGCGTTTCTTCCATGCTTTGTTCGCTATTGTTTTCGTCAGCAAATGTAGCAAGACTTTTTGTTACAAATATAACAAATTTGTAACATTAAAAGTTTTTGCTCTTAGAAACTGAAATGCATGGCAATTCTGACGCCGTTGCGGTCGACGCCGGGGGTGTTTCTGTAGGTCAGACGCCAGACGTAGTCGATGCGCAGAACGGTGAAAATGTTGTCGATGCCGACGTTCATTTCCATATAGGGCCGCTTTTGCATCTCTCGGCAAAGTGCGTTGCCGGGCATACGGAAAAGGTTGTTATGGAGTGCCGGGTTGTTGCGGTCGCTCAACGAGCCGTAGAGCCCGCGGAAGCCTATTACCTCGCGAAGTTTTAGGTATTTTATCAGCGGCAGGCGGTTGAAGAGTGCTCCGTTGGGGTAGTAGGTCACGTCCCACGACAGGTATTGGTCGTTGACAAACTCCATGGCATTCATTAGCGAGTACGATTCGGGCTGTATTGTGTACGACAGGTTTGCGTTTGGCAGCAATAGGTCGGGGTAGTTCACTTGACTCCATATTTTGCCGCCTTTGAGGAAGATGTCGCTATATCCGAATGCCGAGAACCAGAATCGCTTCTGTACGCTCAACTCGGTCTTGTTGATGGTCGAGCGCCCGCCGAACAGCCCTTTCGGGCTTATGGTGTGATTGAGCAAAATGATTGGCGCATCGAGGTTGATGGGTATACGCGTGTGGCGTGCGTCGTAGAATTTTTCGCCCGGGGCATAGCGCAACGTCAGTGTGGCTCCGGTTTGCGAGTAGTTGCGATACCAATTGCCGTAGCCGTCGACGAAGGGCATAAACCTCGACGTCTCGAAAATCCGGTTGCTCAAGTTGAGCGCAAACGTTAAGCCTGATTCGCTTTCGCGCTTGTATTCCATTTCGCTCAGTCGTTCGTAGATGATTTTGTCGTTGGTTTGCCGCTTGATAGCCACAAATATGTTGTCCATATTTGTAAACATATACTGCTGTCCGAGTTGGTAGATGTCGTAGTGGTGGCGAGCACGCACGGAGTGGATGGGGAACTCTTTTGCGTGATATTTTTTCTCTTTAAACGAGTATTCCAATTCGCCTTCGTATTTGAGTTTCTCGTCTTTAGTGCCGTAGGCAACATATCCTTTGGCAAACAAGTGCTTGTTGAGGTTTGCCGTAGTGATACCTCCGACGCGCAGACGCACGCCCTCGAGCGTGTTGCCGCTGATGGTGGTGTTCATCGGACCGAAGTCGAATTTGCTTGTCTTCTCCGAGCCTGTCGGGATGTAGCCTGAGACGAGCACCTTCAGAATCTTCTCCGTCCAGTAGAAAGCCGGCACGGAGCGCAGTTGCGTCATCAGTCGCGACATGGCGTTTTCGTTCTTCTTGATAGGCTCCAAGCGGTGGTCCTTCCAATATTCGTCGGGCATAACTCGTGCGTCAGCCGATTCGACGACCTTGCCTTCCGCCTTGAATATCGACATGTCGTCGGGACGGTCGAACGAGAAGTCGCCGTAGCTGATTGTGCGTCGAGCGTAGAGCCCCTGGCTGCCGGGGACGACGGAAAATTCGACAATCATGTCGTCGCGCGTCTTCAGCCGCGTGCCGTCGTCGGCGCGCTCGAACGTTTGGTCGATGAGCATATTCTCGACGTAGTTGAGGTTGATGGCTTTCGGCACGTTCAGTCGCACCCGTCGGATGAACATATTCGTGTCGGCTTCTTCAACGTAGAGGCGTCCCAGAAAGCCGAATGTGCGGTCGTTGAACGGCGCAAAACTCAACTCGATGCATCGCCGCCCGTCGACGACTATCGTATCGGTCAGATAGTATTTGTAGAAGTTCACTCCGATGCGCGACAGCGGGCTTACGAAGCGATTTTGCATAATGTTGATGTTGTTGCCGAAGATGTCGACGTCTTGCAGCACGTCTTCCAAGAATCGCTGTACGCTCTCTTCGTCGAAGATTTCGTCGATACCCGCACGCTTGATGCCCGTTACGTATTCCTTTTCGCTGTGCGGCGATTTGCGGTAGTACGATTTCGAGATTTTCTCTTTTACGCTAACGTTCAGAATCGGCTTGCCCGAAACTTCCGACGTGTCGAGATAGTCGAAGATGAATTTGAACTTCTTGAACATCCATTTGTCTTTCTGCTTCTCCGAGAAGTCGTTGAGAGCGAAAGTCATCTTCTCATATTTATTATATGTATAGAAGTCGTGGTTTTTCGGGTCGTTCGACTCTTTGCGAGCCATCAGCCGCTCGACAAACTCTACAGCCGGGTTGCCTTTCTTCTTATATTTCTCCTTGCCCGGCTTGACGACCACTTCGCTGAGCGTAACACCTGTTGGCACCAATTCGACGGTTATTTCGTTGGTTTCGCCTTTTTTGACGAAGACTTCTTTGGTGGCGTAGCCCATTGTCGAAAATTGCAGGCTGATGAAGTTGACGCGCGTACGAATCGTGAAACGCCCGTTTTCGTCGGTCTGGATGCCCATATCCGAACCGCGGAGAAACACCGCACTGTAGGGTAGCGGCTCTCGGCTTATCGAGTCGACAACAACGCCCCGTACCGTCGTCGCACGGTCGGCTGTTTGACTCCATGCCGTTGCCCCCCATAGCAAGATGACCAATGTTATCGCTATTCGAAACCTATTGATTATCATTCCTACTGTTGTCTCTTTTCCTATTGTTTTTTCGCCTACGTACCCGGCTTTTTTCTCAGTTTTTATTATTTTTGCAAAATTAGCTACTTTCTGTGTCTTATTATTGTCTGAAAGGCTAAAAAATTATTCTAATATACTTTTTTTAACTCCTACCGAAGCGCTATGAATGTAGAAATAGAGCACAAATATACAGAT
>JBJEDP010000173.1:0-5673 GCA_051872175.1 Candidatus Limisoma sp. | reverse complement strand
GACTTACGACGATTCGATTAACGACATTTCAAAGTTGATGCTTAACAACTGTACGTTCTACGAAAACTATGCACGCGGTCTTGGCGGTGCTGTATCTAACGAAGGCACTGTAGAACTTACAGGATGCACAATCAGAAACAATTATGCCGGGTTAGGAGGTGGCGGCATTGCAAGTTTTCCGTTCTCACTTGCCGAGAGCTGGTCAGGTAATGCCAACGGACTTGTGCTTAATTCAGGGAATATTATTACAAAGAACGAGACCAAAGAGACGAGCTCAGCAGGTTCACCTTTTGGCACAACATACCCTTCAGGTGGCGGAGGAATCTGGATTTTGATGAACAAAGAAAACTGGACGTGTAATGCTGTCATTGGAGAAGGAAACGAGATAAGCGAGAACACATCAGCATACGCCGGTGGCGGAATTTTGCTCTACAAGTCCGACGGAAGCACAACGAGTCTTACGTCGGCGGCAAATATCCACAACAACAAGTCAACTAACGCCGGAGGCGGTGGTGGCGGCATCGCTATCGGCGCGGAAGGTGATTCTGAGTTGCCCTCGGTGACAATCAATGGCGGCGAGATTTATGAGAACGAATCGACCGACTATCATGGCGGCGGCGTATACATGCCCGGTGGGAAATTCACGATGTCGGCGGGTACTATCCGCGACAACTCGGCGGCACTGAACGGCGGCGGATTCTATATCCAAAACGGAACAGTGAATATCACCTCGGCGAACGCGCAAATCACGGGCAATTATTGCCGCAAATACGGAGCCGGACTCTATGTAGGCAACACCGGAGATAGCTATATTAATACGACTTTCTCCGGCGGAACAATCAATAGAAACGGAGCGCGAGGCTGCATGGCAGGCGGAGGAATCTGCGTTGAAGGCAAAGTGAATTTCACGACCACAAATACAAATATTGAGAATAATGTGGCAAGTTTCTTATACGGAAACGGCGGAGGAATTTGTGTGATAGGCGGAGCAAAGATGACATACGAATCGGGGCTTATCCGCAACAACAAAGCCGGCTCTTCAACAACCGCGTCGTACAACACAGGCTATCAGAAAGGTGTAGAAGAAATAGGCGGCTTTGGCGGTGGCGTGTTCGTTGCCGGGAACAACAGTAGCTTGACATTCGACATGGGCACGGGCAAAAGCCTCGGACTCTATGGCAACACGGCAAGCAACGGAGGCGACGACGTCTTTGCAAGCGGCGACGGCACGTCGGTTACCATACCCGACGTTTCGGAAATGACGCTTAGCGAATTCAAAGTGCCGGTGGCTGAAAATTCGCTCTTCTGGGCTGAAGACTATGCAACCGACGACCCCAACTACGGCTACGGCACTAAGATTGACGGCAGTTGGTCAGGCACTAACGGCCATAACGTCCGCTACCGCTACGCGCTCAACAACATGCTTGAGCCGTTCAAAGTTCCGGCGCAGACGCTGACAAACTACACCTCGCTGGCGTTAGGCTACGGCGTGGTTTACATCAAAATCGTCAAAGAGAACTTAAAAGAAGGCGAAAGCGCAATTTTCGATATCACGAAAGAGGGAGCGACAGAACCATATATGCGCTTGCTTGTAACCGGCGACAGCACCAACTCCGTTTCGCAAACCGTGGCGCTATTCCCCGGCACGTGGAACGTGAAAGAAACAAACTGGAGTTGGACCTACTCAAGCGACCAATCGGCAAACGGTATAACAAGGACTATCGACAACGACAGCTCGGACGCAGACAGAACTTTCACTTTCGTAAACACCAAAAAATCGGACGTAACCCCCAACAGCGAAGCAATTATAAAGAATAATTTCTAACCTGTATTTTACTTATTTAAAGAGAGCATATCAAAATAGGTATGCCCTCTTCCGCTATTTAGTCTTTTTTGTGAATTAACATTTTAAAATAAGGGAGAAAAGGTGTAATTTTGCACAAATTAAGACAAAAGGTAGTGAACGACAAAGAAGTGAAATATATAGCGATACTTGGCAGCACGGGTTCGATAGGGACACAGACGCTCGACGTGGTGTCGGAATACCCCGACCGACTTCGCCCGTATCTGCTAACCGCAAACCGCAACGTCGACTTGCTCGCTGAGCAAGCACGAAAATACAGACCGACAAAAGTAGTGATTGCCGACAGTTCGCGTTGGAAAGAGCTCAAAGACGCGCTGGCAGACCTGCCCATCGAAGTGCTTTCGGGCAGTCGCGCCATCGCCGAGGCATGCACCGACGCTCCTATCGACATCGTCGTAACGGCGATGGTGGGCTACAGCGGACTCGAGCCTACGATGAGCGCAATCCGCGCCGGAAAGACCATTGCGCTCGCCAACAAAGAGACGCTCGTCGTTGCCGGCGAATTGATTACCGACATGCTCGCCGAGTCGGGAGCACGGCTCATCCCCGTCGATTCGGAACATTCGGCAATCTTTCAATGCCTCGTAGGCGAACAACCGGAGTCGATAGAGCAACTCATCTTGACGGCTTCGGGCGGTCCGTTCCGCACATTCTCGGCAGAGCAGCTACGCAAAGTGACCGTCGCCGACGCCCTGCGCCATCCTAACTGGAATATGGGCGTAAAAGTGACAATCGACTCCGCCTCGATGATGAACAAAGGCTTCGAGATGATTGAAGCACGCTGGCTCTTCGGCATTGAGCCCGAGCGCATCTCCATCATGGTGCATCCGCAATCGATAGTCCATTCGATGGTCGAATTTCGCGACGGCTCGATAAAGGCGCAACTCGGTCTGCCCGACATGCGTCTGCCCATACGCTATGCGCTCAACTACCCGCAGCGGCTGCCGTCGGCTTGCGACCGACTCACCGTGGCGCGTATGAGCCAACTCACTTTCGAAGAAGCCGACCGCAGCCGCTTTCCGCTCCTGGCGATGGCGTTCGAAGCAATTCGCCAAGGCGGCAACATGCCGTGTGCCCTCAACGCCGCCAACGAAGTTGTCGTAGCCGCTTTCGTCGACGGTCGTATCGGATTTATGGATATGCCGCGCATTGTCGAGCAGTCGCTCAGCCGTTGCTCGCTCATCGACAAACCCGGCTACACAGATTTGGTAGAAACTAACAACGAGATAAAAAACATCGCATTATCAATGATTTAAACAACAACTCACGATTTTAATGGAAACATTTCTCATCAAGGCGGTACAACTCATCGCCGCTTTCGGAATTTTGATACTTGTACACGAATTCGGTCATTATATTTTCGCTCGCATGTTTGGCATCTGGGTCGAAAAGTTCTACCTCTTCTTCGACCCGTGGTTCAAGATATGCAGCCTCAACAAGGGCAAAGCGCCCGTCGAAGGCGAGAAGCTCACCTGGCGCAACACCGAATACGGCATCGGCTGGCTTCCGCTCGGCGGCTACTGCAAGATTGCCGGCATGATTGACGAATCGATGGACACCGAGCAGATGAAGCAACCCGCCAAGCCGTGGGAATTCCGCTCCAAGCCGGCATGGCAACGCCTGTTGGTGATGATTGGCGGCGTGCTCTTCAACTTCATCCTCGCCATCATCATCTACGCCGGAATTGCCTACACCTGGGGCGACCAATACATCGAATATACCGACGCAACCTACGGCATGCAGTTCTGCGAGGCTGCTCACGACTTGGGATTCGTCGACGGCGACGTGCTGCTCGAAGCCGACGGCAAACCGTTGTCGGCTGCCGATTTCGACTTGCTCAAATTCCTCGAAGCAAAGCAAATCACCGTTTTGCGCGAGGGCAATCGCGTCGACATTGCAATCCCCGACGGCTCCGTGCTTAAGGTCAATGACGCTATGAAAGACGCAAAAAGCGACTTCGGCTTTATGACCTATCGCTTGCCAATCGTCGTTGCCGACCTCGTTGCCGGAGAGGCTGCCGAGAAAGCCGGAATGAAGAAAGGCGACAAAGTGCTTACCGTCAACGGTGCAGAAGCACAGACCTGGGAGAATTTTACCGGCGAGCTCAGCCGTAACGCAGGCAAGAAAGTCGAAATCACGTCGTTGGCAGCCACCGGCGACACCACTCGCGTAAACCTTACTGTAAGCGAAGCCGGAAAAATCGGCATCATGCTCACTCCGCTCACCGACATCTACAAAACGAAGACAATCAACTACACGTTGCTCGAATCAGTGCCGCGCGGCATCGAACTTGGCGTCGACAAGTTGACGTCGTACGTCAGCCAACTCAAATACGTCTTCACCAAAGAAGGCGCACAGAATCTCGGCGGCTTCGGCGCCATCGGCGACATGTTCCCCGAACAATGGAGCTGGTATCAGTTCTGGGTAATCACCGCATTCATCTCGGTGGCACTGGCGTTTATGAACATCCTGCCCATCCCGGCGCTCGACGGCGGACACGTGCTCTTCCTGCTCTACGAACTCATCACGCGCCGTCAGCCCAGCGAGAAATTCCTCGAATACGCACAAATGGTCGGACTGTTCCTGCTCATAGCCTTGCTGCTCTACGCTAACGGCAACGACATTTACCGTTTCTTTATAAAATAGACGATGAACTACAAAAAGATACAACTCAAACGAGGCAAAGAAGATTCGCTCGGACGCTTCCATCCTTGGATATTCTCGGGAGCAATCGCCCGCATAGAGACCGGAATTGAAGAAGGCGACACCGTCGAAGTGTGCTCCTCCGCCGGCGATTTCCTCGCCGTAGGGCACTACCAAATCGGCAGCATCGCCGTCAGAATTCTCGACTTCGAGCGACGCGAAATCGACCTGACGTTCTACACCGAACGCCTCAGCCAAGCCTACCTGCTGCGCAAGACGTTAGGACTCATTCGCCCCGACAACAACGCATTCCGTCTCGTCCACGGCGAAGGCGACTTCCTGCCGGGTCTGGTCGTCGACATCTACGACCGCACAGCCGTCGTGCAAGCCCATTCGCCGGGTATGCACTATGCGCGAAACATGATTGCCGACGCTCTGCTCGACATCGCCGACGGACTCATCGAAAACGTCTACTATAAGTCGGAAACCACCCTGCCCTACATGGCGCAACTCGACAGCCGCGACGGATATATCAAAGGCGGTTTCCAAACGAACATCGCCATCGAAAACGGTTTGAAATTCCACGTCGATTGGCTTCGAGGCCAAAAAACCGGATTCTTCGTCGACCAACGCGAAAATCGCGCCCTGCTCGAGCATTACAGCCACGGACGCGCCGTGCTCAACATGTTCTGCTACACCGGCGGATTCTCATTCTACGCCATGCGCGGCGGCGCTCGTCTCGTCCACTCCGTCGACAGTTCGGCAAAAGCCATCCAACTCACTACAGCCAACGTCGAACTCAACTTCCCCGGCGACCCGCGCCACCAAGCCTTCGAGCAAGACGCATTCCGCTTTCTCAACGACATCGACGGCCGCTACGACTTGATAATCCTCGACCCGCCGGCTTTCGCAAAGCATAAAAGCGCACTGCGCAACGCCCTGGTCGGCTACCGCAAACTCAACGCCAAAGCATTCGAGAAAATCCTCCCCGGCGGCATTCTCTTTACGTTCTCCTGCTCGCAAGCAGTGTCGAAGGAGCAATTCCGCTTGGCTGTGTTCTCGGCTGCCGCCGCTTCGGGACGACGTGTCAGAATTCTCCACCAACTCACGCAACCCGAAGACCATCCCATCAACATCTACCACCCCGAAGGCGAATACCTCAAAGG
>JBJEDP010000172.1:0-5681 GCA_051872175.1 Candidatus Limisoma sp. | reverse complement strand
CTAAACAATTTTGACTACTACAAAGATACGCAATAATATCGAGAACACACCCGCGAGGGCAGTATGATTTACCCGGATCCTTATCTTTCAGCCTCGAGAGCGCTGATAAAGATGTCAATCGCCTCGCGAGTGACGTGCTGCATCACCACCACGTGCGACAATTTGCCGCCAAAGCGCTCGTCGGTGCTGTTGGCGAGATTGAAACGCTTGACGATAGCATCGGCAGGACGGCTGAAGAACACGGTGTTGCTGTAGGCGTTGCTCCAACAGGGCACACCGATACGCGTCAACTCGGCTTTGAGATACTCGGTATTATCGAGCATGGCTGTAGCCTGAGCGCTCCAGCCGGCTTCGCCCACTGACTGTATCAGCCACCAGAATTTCAGTGGCTCGATACCCGAGCGCGAGCAATTAATCATGCGCATATTGGCATTGAGGTAGGGAATATCAAAGGTGGTTTGATGCTCGTACACATCTCGCGTGGTGATGAACAGTCCGCAGGGGCTGTCGATGCCGAAGAATTTGTGACCGCTAATCGAGATGCTCTCGTAGGCGGCCACGCGGCGATCTACCAATTCATGATATTGTGAGAACGGCAGATAGCCACCAAACAGAGCGGCGTCGACGTGGCGATACACGGACATCTCGGGGTGACGAGCCAGCACGGCATTGAGCGCCGCCTGGTTGTCAATGGCGCCCTTGAAGGTCGACCCCATGGCGTATATCATCAAGCACGGGCGAGTGGTGTCGAGAGCCGCTTCCAACGAGTCGGGTATCATACAGCCCATAGCGTCGCTCTTGATGAGGCGCACATCGAGGTGCTGCAAGTCGCACAATCGGTAGTTGCTATAATGTGCCTCATCCGACACATATACCACAGGCATCTTGCCGGTGCTATTCTTCAAGTAATTGACGCCAAAGTATATGCCGTGGTTATTGCCGTCGGTGCCGCTCATAGTCACCAAGCCCCACACATCGTCGAGCGAGAAGCCATATTTGGGTGCAAAAAACTCGATAACCTCGCGCTCAAACTTACCGGAGCTCAACGCTCCGACATTGCCAAAGGGGTCACCGGCATTGTTCACCAAGAAATTCTGCATCTCGTTGTCGGTATACCACTTGTAGAAGTCGGTGAGCGATGACACTTGATTACAAGGATAGCCCAAGGTCCATGGGCGGTCGTTATGGCACTGCTCGGTCCACTCGTCAAGTTTGTCAAATCCCGATTTTACAGTTTCCTGTGCATAAAGGGTTGCCGTTGATATAATTAAAGCCACCAACGCCAACACGCGGGTGTATATTCTCCTCATAGAATCAGGTAATTAATTATTTGTCACAAAGGTACATAAAAAAAAGAAGATTATTTACGCCCGGTGAATAAAAATTAGTGCACGGCGTGCGCCGAAAATTACATACTCGATGCAAACGAAAACCAAAGTTTTTAAGTTTGATTTCATTATTCGCTCGATTTGAAGTAATTTTCGCACGCGCAAATTAGGCTGCGGCTCGGAAAAACAAACGCTGAAAACTTCGTTTTCGCTTTGTTTTTTCGCTCGCCTTGCACTAATTTTGCACCAAAATTACAAACATGCAAGCGGAAGAAAAGAAATTATTCATCGAAACTTACGGCTGCCAGATGAACGTTGCCGACAGCGAAGTCGTTGCCTCGGTTATGAAAATGGCTGGCTACGACATAACCGACAACCTCGAAGACGCCGACGCCGTCTTCCTCAACACCTGCTCGATTCGCGACAACGCCGAACAGAAAATCTTTGCGCGCCTCGACTATTTCGCGTCGTTGCGCCGTCGCCGTCGCGACTCACGATTGATTGTCGGCGTGCTCGGCTGCATGGCTGAACGCGTCAAAGACGAACTCATCGAAAACCATGGCGTCGACATCGTGGCGGGTCCCGACGCTTATCTCGCGCTGCCCGACCTCGTGGCGGCTGCCGAAATGGGCGAAAAAGCCATCAACATAACGCTCTCGACCACCGAAACCTACCGCGACGTTATCCCCACTCGCATCAGCCACAGCCGCACAAGCGGATACATCAGCATCATGCGCGGTTGCAACAATTTCTGCTCCTATTGCATCGTGCCCTACACTCGCGGACGCGAACGCAGCCGAGAGCCGCGCAGCATCTTGGCGGAACTCGCCGACATGCAGAACCGCGGTTTCCACGAAGTGATTCTCCTCGGACAGAACGTCAACTCATACCGTTACGTCGACCCCGAATGCAACGTGCTCGACTTCGCCGGACTGCTCCGAATGGTTGCCGAAGCGGCGCCCGACATGCGCGTGCGCTTCACCACGTCGCACCCCAAAGACATGACCGACGACATCATTCAAGTCATTGCCGACGTGCCTAACGTGTGCCGCCACATCCACCTGCCCGTACAGTCGGGTAGCAACAAAGTGCTCAAGGCAATGAACCGCAAATACACCCGCGAATGGTATCTCGACCGCGTCGCCGCCATCCGTCGCATCGTGCCCGACTGCGGCATCACAACCGATATGTTTACCGGTTTTCACGACGAAACGGAAGACGACTTCGAGCAGACGCTCAGCCTGATGCGCGAAGTGGGATTCGACAGCGCATTCATGTTCAAATATTCCGAACGTCCCGGCACTTTCGCCTCGAAAAACCTGCCCGACAACGTCCCCGAGGAGGTTAAAATCGACCGCCTCAACCGAATGATTGCCCTCCAAAACGAACTCTCCGCCGAGAGCAATCGACGCGACATCGGCAAGACGTTCGAGGTGCTCGTCGAAGGCACAAGCAAACGCAGTCGCGACCAACTCTTCGGCCGCACAAGCCAAAACAAAGTTATCGTTTTCCCACGCGGAAATCATCACATCGGCGAACTTGTCAACGTCCGCGTCGAATCGGCTTCGTCCGCAACTCTCATCGGCACCGAAGTTTAACGATTTAGAATTAACGCAAGCGCCCCCGACGATGACTGCATCTTCAGGGGCGTTTCGCTATGATAGGTATTATTATTTACATTGCAACCTTATGCGCTATTCCGTCGACGACAAGTATGTAGAGTCCTTTGTGGAGTCCCGAAATCACATTGCTCTTCGGAAGTGGAATGCGCTGTCCGGACACGGAATAGAGGCAAGCTGATTTTACACCTTGATTCAGCACAATCACGCCGTCGGAAATCACGAAATCCGGATTTGCTTTTTCCGTTATGGCATTAACACCACTTAAGCCTATGATATTTGAGAAATTCCAACCTTCTGCCTGCGAATATGTTGAAACAGCATCTTCCGGCACTTGCAGTACGGCATTTTGTATTGTTGCAACATTAAAGACATTACTGCCAAGCGTCGGAGGACAAGAGTTAAGGCTTTTAACCACTTGAATATTCTCGCATTTCGAGAATGCAGAGCCGCCTACCAAACTAAGATTTTCAGGCAAAGTGATTTCCGTCAGCCCGGTGCAATATGAGAATGCATTTCCCCCTATTTCTGTGATAGAGTTTGTCAATACCAATTTATTAACATCCGATTGCGAATCGGTTAACATTTTGGTACTATTTGCATCAGCTTTCACCTCAATTAATTGAAGCAATGAAGACCCTGAAAATAAGTAGTCGTCTATCGTAGTGACATTTGGTCCGATTTCCGCATACTTAAGTGCCGGGAAATGATTAACGTAGGCATATTGCCCACGCAGATTTCGACCCAGATATAGCGTCTCGACATACTTAAAATCATCAACATACATATCTAATGTCGTTTCACTATCTTCAATGACGAGTTTTGTAAGTGCCGTGCAATTTTTAAAACCACTGCTGACTTTCGTGACATTTCCGGGCAACACAAGTTCTTTAAGCCCGCTCCCGTAGAAGGCACTGCTACCAATAGATTCCAATGATTCCGGGAAAGATATGTATTGCAAAGCCGAGCAATTACTAAATACCTCATTTCCAATGGCTGTAATTTGGTTTCCAAGAACTACATTCTCAAGTGCGGTACAATCTTTAAACGCGTATGGATAAATTTCACCTATCATATTTCCGATTGTCAGATTTTTAAGAGTCGTGATTCCTCCTAATGGACGCGTGGTGCCAAAAAACAAGTATTTTCTTCCAAGGTAAACCGTTTCCAAAGGACAATCTGCAAAAAGTGCATGGGAAGGACTCTCAAGATTGCCGAAATCTATATCTTCACTCGAATCTTCGACAACAAATTCTTTCAGTCCGGTGCAGCCTGCCAAGGCGTACTTAAAAATCTTACTGACTGACGTGGGAATAACGAGTTTTGACAGCGACGTACAACCTTGAAAAGCATAATCGCGAATGAAGATAATATTGTTTGTCAATTTGACCGTGGTAATATCCATACAATCGTGGAAAGCACTTTCGCCGATTTCAGTAACTCGATATGTAACGTCATTGATGTTCACGGATTCAGGAATTGTCACTTCGCCTTTTGCATACTGCGAATTGGCATCCGCTTCTTGCGACAAGTAGGTGATTGCCACATTTCCATCATCTGTGAAATTATACGCAAACTGTTCGTCTTTAAAGTCGTAAGAATAGCCGTAACCGAACGTCAGTAAGGCTAACATAGCGACAAAAAAGTAGTTTCTTTTGTTCATAATCGATGAATATTAAAAATCACTAAGTTTTATCATAAATATAACTTCACCTTGTTTATTAAGGTAGCCGACGGTGTTCTCGTTTTTGAACGGGGCAAAGCCGTCGTTGAACAACTTAATAATCCAACGGTTTTCATCGAAGAGGCATGTGCCGTCGGGAGCATAGACGTTCTCGCCCACCTGGATATTGCCTGCCGCCTCGTCGTAGATGGTATTGTCGGCATTATGCGGCGCCAATCGCGGCAACTCCTTGACAGCCTTGAACGTGCGGTCTATCACATAGTCGTGCGTACCGTTGTTGAGCACGGTCACCCACGCATAACCGCCGAAGAAGCGCGATGCACTGTAGAGCGGTCCGCACACGACGTTGCACGCAGCATCGATATAGCACGGCTCATTGCGGCTCGTGCCTCGCTTGTAGACGATGGCTACACCTTCGTGGAAATCCTGCGGCTCGGCGACGCTAAACACCTGCGAGCACGGCTTGCCCTCGTTGTCGATAAAGTACCACTGCGTGCCGTCTTCGCTCACCCACGCAAGTCCTTCGCTGAAGTCGTGCGCCTTGGCAAATTTCGCCGCAACGACAATCTTGCCGGTCTTGTCGAAGTAGCCGTAGCGGCGTGTCTTATAGTCGTAATAGCACGACAGTCCGTCGCAGAACGGACGCATATCTTGCAGCGCGCCGACCGTGCCGGTTATGTCTTGCCACAGATTCGGAAATACCTCCTTGCCCGTCGTGTCGTAGTAGCGCAACACAACCTTGCGACGCGTCGACGTCAGCGGTATTGCCTTAAACGCTGTTACGTAGCCGTCGACAAAGTCATTGCCCAGCGCCGTTACGTCTTTCAACTGCTTTACCATCTCGCCACGCGTATTCAACACGGCGAAGAAACTCTTGTTGTTCTGCGTCAGTTGCGCGGGAATCACTCCGTTATAGAATTTCGGAATGCGGCGTCCCGTGCGCACCAACGGTATCGAAAACGGAATAACTACGTCGCCGGTCGACGAAAACACGGCATAGAGTTTGCTCTTGCTGTCGCCCACCAAAGCATAGCCGTCCGACATCGGCCC
>JBJEDP010000171.1:0-5688 GCA_051872175.1 Candidatus Limisoma sp. | reverse complement strand
GTTTTCTTCACGGCTTGATTGGCCGACCATTGCTGTCAAAGAGTGCTTGCCGAATACGTCGTGGTAGGTGATTGTGTTATCCCATACGTAGTTGCGATATTTTGAATCGCTTTTCGACAAAGAAGATTGCGAAGATTGTTGCCAAGAACTTACGTAGTAAGCATCCGTAAATACGCGGCTGTTAGTGAACTGGAACGATTGGCTGTATTGTGTTTTAGCCTTGATTTTGCCATCGAGGAAGTTAAGTTCGGCGTAGAACGTCGGGTTAACGCGGAACGTTTCGTTGAGGCTGTTGCTCATGTTAGCACGTGCAACCGGGTTGTAGAAGTTGCCTGTGAAACCTACTTGCGAAGGAGAAGCATAGGGTTTGGGGAACGCTTCTGTGTTCAAGTCGGAATAAACCGGAATGATGCCCGGCATGTTGAATGCGAGCTGCCATGCGTAGTTGTCCGGAGCGTGTTGTGTTGCGTTGCTGACAACCATGCTACCACCGACTTTCAACCATTTGTATGCCTCATAGTCGAGGTTGGCACGGAAGTTGAGACGTTGGTAGTTGTTCTCAGTATCCATAATACCATCTTGATAGAGGTAGTTCATACCGATAGCATATGTTGCTTTGTCGCTACCGCCTTGGATGTTCAAGCTGTGGTTGGTTTGAACGGCTGTGCGAAGAAGTTCGTCGTACCAGTCGGTGTCGGCGCCGTATGTCCAGTTGTGGAAGTCTGCGTCTGCATGGCTACCGCCGAACAAGTCGATTGAGTTAATCATATACGAAGAATAGGTGTCGTAGTCGGCTTCCATCATCATTGTTGCATACTCGTAAGAGTTTGCCATCTTGAGGACGTTGGTTGCCTTTTGAATACCTACATAACCGTCGTAAGTTACGCGCGGTTTTTGGCTCTTCGAACCCTTCTTGGTTGTTACGATAATCACACCGTTAGCGGCGCGCACACCGTAGATAGCGGCTGCCGATGCATCTTTCAACACGCTCATCTCTTGGATGTCGGCGTTGTTGAGGAAGTCGATGTTGTCGTAGAACATACCGTCGACTACGTAAAGAGGAGATGCCGTGCCGAACGAACCGATACCACGAATCTTAACTTGCGGAGTTGCACCCGGAGCATTCGATTTGGTGACGGTCAAACCCGGAATCATACCTTGCAACGCTGTCATCGGTGAGGTTGTTGCGATGGCTGCAATGTCGTCGCCCTTAACTACTGCAATCGGCGATGTCAAGTCTTTTGCCTTTGCCGAACCGTAACCGATTACGACAACCTCTTCAAGGTTTTGTGCATCGTCGAGCATCTTTACGTCGATTGTTGTCTTGCCCGCTACCTTCAACTGTTGCGGCGCCATTCCTATATAAGTATAGGAGATAGTAGCGTTCTCAGGAACGTTGGTCAATTCATACTTGCCATCAAAGTCGGTGGCAGTCACAATGTTTGTGCCATTTACTTTTACTGTGGCACCAATTACCGGTTGATTGTCCTTGTCGACAATCGTACCCTTTACTGTCTTAGTCTGCTGCGCAAACATTAACGCCGGCGTGAGAATAAGCGCAAGTAAAAATGTTAGGATTTGCTTTCTCATTTTTTTTAAATGGTTAGGTAATTAAGGTAAAAATTAATTTTTCCGCTACA
This sequence comes from Candidatus Limisoma sp., assembly GCA_051872175.1. Taxonomy (GTDB): domain Bacteria; phylum Bacteroidota; class Bacteroidia; order Bacteroidales; family Muribaculaceae; genus Limisoma. Next base: position 4,048 of record JBJEDP010000171.1, on the reverse strand, counting down.
AAGAAAAGGTATATGCAAGCGTTTTCTAAATTTTTTCACACTACGCTGATACGTTTATGTTTTATAACACTACGTTTTTTCTACGTCAAAATTTATATTCAATTGGTTTTCAACGATTTGCGATTTTGAAAAAATCTTTCGATTACGTCAAAAAGTAGTGTTTTTTTGCGTAAATGTATCAAAAAATATAAATTATTTGTTTCAAAAATTTGTTCTGTTCGCAACAAAATTACTATATTTGCGATGCCGAAATTACCTTACAAACCAATACAGCGGTGACATGAGACAACTACTTACAACCTTACTTTTGACAACTGTTTTTCTCACAATTTTTGCAGACGCATTCAAGCCGATAGCAACCAACTTCTCGACTGCCGACTACGGCTCAAGCGCCGGCGTCCAAAACTGGTCGTGCTCTCAAGGTCCCAACAGCGAGATGTATTTCGGCAACAATCGCGGGTTGCTTTACTACGACGGCTACCATTGGCAACTATATACCCTCCCCGAAGACGTCATTGCTCGCAGCGTATACGCCGAAGGCGACTCTATATTCGTCGGCTCTTACGAAGAATTCGGATACTTCAAGCGCCAGAAAAACGGCACGCTCAAATATCATTCGCTCCGAAACAAAGTGAAAAACTTCGTGATGGACAACGAAGAAATATGGAACATCATGCGCCACAACGGCAAGCTAATTTTTCAATCGTTCAAGTCGGCATTCATCTGGAACGGTCATAACATTGAGATAGTTAGCCACAAAAACCAACAACCGCTCTACTTCCACAACATCAACAACCAAATCTACGCACAAATCATCAACGGCGACTATTGCATCTTCGACGGACGAAACTACCGCAAAGTGTTCGACCGGGGGCAGTTCGGCGACGACAACATCGTGGCAGCCATCCAACTCGCTAAAGGTCGCGCCGTACTCTGCTCCGACCATCACGGACTGTTTATGATCGACAAGGCTAACAACCTCACGACATTCAAGACCGAAGCCGACGACCAACTCGCTCACAACCAGATAAATCGCGCCACGATGACCCAAGACTCAACGCTCATCATCGGCACAATCCTCAGCGGAATTTACGCCATCGACCTAAAAGGAAAACTCCTCTGGCACTACAACACCGACACAGGCATCCTCAACAGTTCCGTGCTCGGACTCTTCTGCGACCGCGACAACAACGTATGGGCTGCCCTCGACAACGGAATCGCCCTAATCCATACCGGCTCACCCTACTCCATCCTCATCCCCGAACGCGGCGAAACAACGCTCGGCATGATTTACGCTATAGGTCTCACCGACCGACGTGCATACTTAGCCACAAACCAAGGACTCTACGAGCACGACGGCTCACGGTTGCAGCTCGTCGAAGGAACCGGCGGGCAAAACTGGCACATCACAATTCTCGGGCGGCAAGTGTTCGTCGGCAACAACCTCGCCACAATCGAAATCGACGCCGACAACGACAACATGCACAAAATTGCCGGCACAGCAAGCAGCACATGCATGGAACGATGCCGAATCAACGAGCAAGAAGTAATCGTCGAATCGTCGTACGCCGAGCTGCGCATCTACCGATACAACAACGGCAAATGGGCTCTTTCTAACTTGGTTGAAGGCTTTTCGGCTCCCGTCAACGCACTCGAAACCGAGCAAAGCGGCGCAATCTGGGCTTCGAACATGAACCGCGGCGCATACCGAATCGAGCTCTCGCGAGACCTTCGCAAAGTTACAAACCTTAAATACTACAAAAACGCCGCCGACTCAGGAACCACAATAAAACACATAATGAAAGTAAGAGGACGAATCGTCTTTTCCGACAACAAAAAATTATATACCTACGACGACCTAAAACAACAAATAATCCCCTACGACGACCTAAACGCCGGACTCAACAACACCGCCGACATCCACTCGTCGACACCCATCGACGACCGAACTTTCTGGCTCTCCGGCGAACACGGTTACTACCTCGTAGCCTATAAAGGTAACAAATTCGTAACCACACGCTACATACCAATCTCATTCTTCGGGCTCCAAAACAACGAAAGCAACGACCGCGTTTACTTCCACAACAACATATCCTACTTCAACATGAACAACGGTGTGGCACGATTCGACTCAAAGCGCTACAGCGAAACAAAATGGAACCTGCCCAAACTCTGCCTCGACCGCGTGACATACACCTCAAAATACGGCGAAACTACACTTCTCGACATCGATTCGTCGGAGAAAAAACGCACTCGCACACCAGGAAAAGGAAGTCTGAAATTCCAATTCTGCTTCCCCAACTACAACAACGAGCCAATCAACTTCCGCTACGAACTGACCGGAAACCGCGAAACCGTCACCACGTCGACAAGCCCCGACATCGAACTTCACGACCTCAGCTTCGGCAACTACCAACTCAAAGCAATTGTAACAAACTCCGACAACACCGTAATCGGCGAATATACATACTACTTCAACATCCCCACCCCATTCTTCCTGTCGGTAGGCGCAATCATCTTCTATATCCTGCTGATTATCACCGCAATCTACTTCTTCTCGAAATGGCAAACACGCCGAGCCCTCGAGAAACGTAACGCCGAATACGAAGCCGAGAAAAACAAGCAAAACATCAAAATGCTCGAGCAAGAAAAGCTCATCAACCAACAGCAACAACAACTCCTCGAGGCTGAACTTTCGGCAAAAAGCAAAGAAATAGCCAGCCTCGCACTCGACATGTTTGCCAAAGAAAAAGTCATCGAAAGCCTCAAAGAGTCGATGATAGCACAGCGTCAGAAAGGCGATATCTCCGCTAAAGACATGGACGCACTGCTCAAAAAAGTAGAATCCAACATGGGCAACCTCGAGTTTCTCGACATCTACCAAAAGAACTTCGACCTCATCCACGACCAGTTCTTCCGCAAACTCCGCGAGCGCTACCCGTCGTTGACAGCCAGCGACCTGAAGTTCTGCGCACTGCTGCGATTGAACCTCTCGACCAAAGACATCGCAAAATTTACCAACTTGACCGTCCGAGGCGTCGAAGCGGCACGCTACCGCCTCCGCAAGAAACTCGACCTCCCCGAAAAAACCTCAATCATCGAGTTCCTTATCGACTTCAAATAAAACGACCGAACGCGAGGGATGCACACCAACCTGCATCCCTCGCGTGTAATATAAAAGGAGATAAATCACATTCGCGAAAAACACACAAATCATATCAACACTCCAACTCTTGCCATGTTCAACTCTTCTTCAACTCTTCTTCTAATATTTTTTTGAAAATACTGATAGATAAAAATGTTTTTTCAATTCTTTTTCAGTAACTTTGCAGTCAATTTAAGGAATAACGATTAGTAATATAAAAACTTAAGATTGAAAATGGCTGACAACAAACGAATCAAGACGGCTCTGATTTCGGTCTTCCACAAAGACGGATTAGACGAAATGCTTGCTCTGCTAAACGATTCCGGTGTAAAATTCTTGTCGACGGGCGGCACTAAGTCGTTCATCGAAAGCCTTGGCTATCAATGCGAGGCTGTCGAAGACCTCACGGGTTATCCATCTATTTTAGGTGGCCGCGTAAAGACGCTCCACCCGAAGGTGTTTGGCGGCATTCTGAATCGCCGCGACAACGAAGGCGACCGCCAACAGACCGCGCAATACGAAATTCCGGAAATCGACCTTGTAGTTGTTGACCTTTATCCTTTTGAAGACACTGTGGCTTCAGGTGCTTCTGAAGCCGACATTATAGAAAAAATCGACATCGGCGGCATTTCGCTTATTCGCGCTGCCGCCAAGAACTTTAACGACGTGGTGATTGTTGCCTCCAAGAAGCAATATGCTCCGCTTTGCGAGGTGATGAAGGCGCACGGTTGTGCCGAGACTTCGTTGGCTGAACGCCGAGCTTTTGCCCGCGACGCGTTTGCCGTGTCGAGCAGCTACGACAGTGCTATTTTCAACTATTTCGACGGCGACGACAACTCGGCTCTGCGCCACGCCGTCGACGGAGAAATGCACTTGCGCTACGGCGAAAATCCGCACCAAAAT
>JBJEDP010000170.1:0-5754 GCA_051872175.1 Candidatus Limisoma sp. | reverse complement strand
ACCAACGACGAACAAGACGCAAGCGGTATGATATACTTCTGCTGGAAAAATCTGAAAAACAAGACAAAATCATACAACGGCAAGAATGTCAACTTGCCGACCTATTTGCGCTACAACGTGTTCAGCAACAAAGCGTTGCAGCCGATATGCGCATGGATGCCGGCAACGTGCCCGGGCAGCATAACCAACCTGAGCCGCTCGGGACGCACGCTGACGTGGAAGGGCGTTGAAGGTATGCGCTACACCATCTACGCAGTGCCCAAGAGCCTCGACCCGGCAAACTTCCACAAGGAAGAATGCTACCTGAAAGGCATATCCTACAGCGAATCGTACACAATTCCGGAAACCGATGCCAAATACCCCGGCTACGGGATTGCCGACGCCGACCTCGACAACTATAACTACGCCGTGTGTATCTACGACCGCTACGGCAACGAATATTCGGCATATTTCGCAGGCATAGCACCGGCAAGCGCTACCACCCCGACGCTGACAACGCCGTCGAACGGCGCCGTAGCACCTCCGGCATTCAACTTCGAATGGAACGGCAACAGCCAGATGTATGAAATCATCGTGGCACGCAACGCCGACCTTACCGACATCGTGTACCGCCGCGAACACGCCGAACGCAGCATCGCTGCAGCCGACGTAGCCACATTCGAACCGGGCACGACCTACTACTGGGCTGTCGTGGCTCGCAGCAACGGCGTGGCAGACCTTAAGAGCGACGTGGCAGCATTCACCGTCGACACCTTCCGCATCCTCAGCCCGAGCGACGAGGAAAGCGGCTGCGCCGACAACCCGACAATCACATGGAACGAGTTGGGCAACAACGTCGAATATACACTCACGGTAGCCACCGACAATGCAATGAGCAAAACGGTCTACACGATGACCGCGAAAGCACTGAAAGCCGACATTCCGGCATACACCCTCAGCGGCAACACCACCTACTACGCAACCGTGACCGCAACCGTCAACGACCGCGAATATACGACCAACGTAAGTTCGTTCAAGACAGCATTGACAGAAGGACACGTTCCGGTGTTCGTCAACCCGGCATCCGACGGACAGACCATCCACAGCGACGAAATGGTAGAGGTAGAGCCACAACGCGGCATCACTCAACTCAAAATCATGATAGCCTCAACGACGTCGTTCTCGGCACGCTCGTCGTACAACGGCACATTCACAAAATTCGAGACCAAAACACCGGCGTTGAGCGAAATCAAACTCGGTTCGGCAGCGCTCGCCGACGGCAATACCTACTACATCCGCGCCAACGTGTCGTACATCGGTCCGGAAGGCTCGACCGTAACGACCGACTGGACAGAGCCGCGCTCGTTCGTCTACAGCGCAGAGCAAGGCGCAGTGGCGTCGATAAAGGCAGGCAGTGCACACTACAGCGCAGGCACAATCGTCTGTGCCGCCGAAGCCGCAGTGGCAGTCTACACGTCAGATGGTCGAGAAGTGGCTAACGGCAACGCCGACGCAGCCGGACGATTCGACGTGGCAGCGCTTCCGACAGGCGTCTACATTGTAAAAATCACAGGCGCGGAAAAAGCGACAATCAAATTTGTAAAATCCGAATAAAAACAAACAACAGAAGATGAAACGACTCAGTCTGATAATTTTCGCGGCGATAATCGTCGCATGCAGCGCACTGACGGCAAGCGGGCAGAAGCACGAGCACCGTTCGGTGTGGATGTCGGCATACGTAGGCGACTGGCCGACAAGTCCCATTCTGGCGGCGAACCCAAACGCACACAAGAACATCTGTATCAACAACCTCGACTCGTTGCAACGCAACCACATGAACGCCATCTACTACCATGTGCGTACGATGTGCGACGCGATGTACAACTCGGCGTACGAGCCGTGGTCGAGTTATGTGTCGGGCACACGCGGCTTGGAACCGCCGTTCGACCCGTTTGCCTACCTCATCGACAACGCGCACGCTCGCGGCATCGAGGTCTACGCATGGCTTAACCCCTATCGCTACATCAACTCGATTTACGCGGAAGGCTACGGCGATGCCGGCGGCGACAAGAACTACGAAAACAGCCATCCGGATTGGCTGCTAAAGTGGCAATATACCGACAACGGCAGCACGCGCACGTGGACAATCCTCAACCCGGCGCTCGACGAAGTGAAGCAACGCATCGTCGACATCGTAGCCGACATAATGAGCAAATACGACATCGACGGCATCGTGTTCGACGACTATTTCTACCAGAGCGGACTCCCGACGAGCTACGACGCCGAGCAGTATAATGCATACAAAACGGCGGGCGGCACACTGTCGCAAGCCGATTGGCGTCGCGAGAACGTCAACGACATGGTCCGCCGCGTCAATGCCTACATCAAGTCGACCAAGCCGTGGGTACGCTTCGGCATCGGCCCAGCAGGTGTAGCGTGCGGCACAAACCTGTCGACGGTAGCGAAGAACTACGGCATCGAGCCCTGCCCGGGTTCCGACTGGCAGTATAACAGCATCTACTCCGACCCGATAGCATGGTACAACGAAGGCTCAATCGACTTTATGTCGCCGCAGGTGTACTGGCCCATCAACCCCGGTACGGCAACCGACTATCAAGCCATCAGCGAATGGTGGTACAAGATGGCAGACAAGTTCAACCGTCACGCCTACATAAGCCAAGACTTGTCGAACTCGTCAAGCCAAGGAGCCGCATTCACGGAATTTACGAAGGAGATAGACGTAACGCGCAATGCCGACACCAAAGCGGCATCGGGCACGGTCTACTTCCCGTGGAAGAGCCTGAAAAGCTTGACACAACGCGTCAACTCGAAGAATCAATACCTACTTAACTACTTGCGCTACAACTCGTTCCAGAACGTGGCACTTCCGCCGATAGTAACGTGGGTAAGCACTACATGCCCGGGACAAGTGTCGAACGTAAGTCGCTCGGGACGCACGCTGACGTGGAACGGACCGAGCAACGTGAAATTTACGGTCTACGCAGTGCCCAAGTCGCAGTCGCAAGAGGCATTCGACAAAAACGAGCAATGCCTGAAGTTGGTGACCTACGCAAACACGTGCGAAATCCCGGCATACAACGCAAACTATCCGGAATTCGGAATCGCCGATGCCGACCTCGACAACTACAACTATGCAATAGCCGTTTTAGACCGCTACGGTAACGAATATAGCGCAGTGTTTGAAGGCGCAACGGTTAAGCAATCGCAAAAGCCGGTAATCACCTACCCGACAAACGGCGGCAAAGCCGGAGCGGCGTTCAACTTCACGTGGACCGGTACGTCGTTGGTCTACGAAATAGCCATCGCAACCGACGCACAGATGAAAAATACGTTGGTAAAACGCGAAGTGACGGGCAACTCGATAGCCAGCGGCGACGTCTACGACTTCGAAGCCGACAAGACCTACTACTGCCAGGTGGCAACACGCGAAAATAACGCCAGCGAAGCGATTTCCGACGTAGTAGCGTTCAGCGTCGACGCTTTCCACATCATCAGCCCGACAACCGGGGCAACCGACTGCGAAGACGACCTGACCATCACTTGGTCGGCAACCAACGGCGTGGATTCGCACTTGGTGATTTGCAGCGATGCAGCGATGGAGAAAACGGTCTACGAAACAACGGTCAAAGCCTCGCAGCACCAAGTACCGGCGTACACGCTTTCGGGCAACGTGACCTACTACGCACAAGTGACGGCAGGCGACGTGGCAAGCAAGGTTGTATCGTTTACGGTAAAAAATATGGTACCGTCGAAGCCGACATTCGTTGTTCCGGCAGCGTCGGGCGCAACGGTCTACTCGAACCAATGCATCGAGGTGAACCCGGCACGCGGCATCACTCAGACGCGCATCGAGGTAGCAGCGAAAAACACCTTCCCGGCTCGTACGTCGTATATCTTCACGAGTACAAACTTTGAATTCAAGACTGCGGAATTGCAAAACGCTAAACTTGGCACGTCGTCGTTCGCCGATGGCACGACCTACTATGCACGCGCAAAATTCTCGTACTACAACGAGTCGCTGAGCACGCAAGAGACAGAATATAGCGACATCGTAGAATTCGTCTACAACGCAAACGGCGGCATCAGCATCGTCGGCGTAGGCGCAATTCGCTACACCGACGGACGCATCTCGACCGGCAAGGCAGACGCCGATGTTAAGGTGTATGCAGCCGACGGCAAACTCGCACTGGCAGGCAGAACGGGCGCCGACGGCACACTGTCGCTCGAGCCGCTCCAACCGGGCGTCTATATGGTGAAATGCACCATCGACGGCAAACCGCAGACGATAAAGATAGTGAGATAGGTGTAAGAGGTAAGGGTGCAGGGTGCAGGGTACAGGGAGGAGGGTAGGCGTGTCGAAGATGCGCTGTGGATTCAAGTTCACTCCGCACCTCTCCACTCTTACCCCTTACCCCTTACCTCTTACCTCTCATCTCTTACCTTTTTTTGTCTCTTTGTCGGTTTCGCTTTTGAGATTACAGAAAAATGTGTAATTTTGAAGTCTAAACCGATTAGAAATGCTTGAAATAAGAATTATAGAGAAAACGAAGAAGGAATTGCGCAAGTTTGTGGAGTTTGGCATCGACTTGTATAAGGGCAATCCGTACTTTGTTCCGCCGTTGGTTAGCGACGACGTCAACACGCTGTCGCCGAGTTTCAACCCGGCATTCGACTTCTGCGAAGCGGAATATTTTATGGCATACCGCGACGGTAAGCCGGTAGGTCGCATCGCGGCAATTATCCACCACCGCGGCAACGAAATGCACGGCACAAAGGCGCTGCGCTTTGGCTTTGTCGACTTCGTCGACGACGAGGAGGTGAGCCGTGCGCTCTTCGACGCCGCCGCCGAATGGGGTCGCAGTCGCGGAATGACGACGATGGTCGGACCATTGGGCTTCTCGGATATGGACTACGAGGGTATGCTCATCGAGGGCTTCGACGAACTGTCGACGATGGCTACCATCTACAACTATCCGTACTACCCCAAGCACCTCGAACGTATGGGCTTTACGAAAACTGCCGACTGGGTTGAATATAGCCTGAAAGTGCCGGAGGAAGTGCCCGAAAAGCATATGCGCATCACCGAAATTGTCAAGCAGAAATACGGACTGCGCATTGTGAAATATACGAGTGCGAAGAAGGCGGCAGCCGAAATCGGGCGTCCGCTGTTCGAACTCATCAACGAGACGTATGCCGACTTGTTTGAGTTTGTGAAGTTGAGCGACCGCCAGATAGACCACTATGTGAAATACTACATCCGGATGCTACGACTCGACCTACTGACGACGGTGCGCAACAGCGACGACGAACTGGTAGCCATCGGCGTGGCGCTTCCGTCGATGTCGCGTGCGCTGCAGAAGTCGGGCGGCAAGATGCTGCCGTTCGGATGGTATCACCTTGCACGCGCGCTCTACCTGAACTGCACCGATACGGTCGACCTGCTGCTGGTAGCCGTCAAGCCGGAATATCAGAGCAAAGGCGTCAACGCCCTACTCTTTGCCGACTTGATACCGCTCTTCAACAAGCACGGATTCAAATATGCCGAAAGCAATCCCGAACTCGAACTAAATGCCAAAGTTCAAGCGCAATGGCAATACTTCGAGCCGCGCCAACACAAGCGCCGCCGTTGCTATTCAAAGGAGATATAAATTATGAAAACGATAGAAATCTACTGCGACAATTTGGGTCGCTACCTCGACGTAGAGGGCGGCGCAACGCTACAAGAAATCTACGAGCAGGTGCGCGACGAAAAGA
>JBJEDP010000169.1:0-5860 GCA_051872175.1 Candidatus Limisoma sp. | reverse complement strand
TGGCAAGATTTATATATCCCATCCGGTTCGCGAATCTTATTAGATGGCGGCTCATTAACCATAACAGGCAAACTCACTTTTCAAAGCAGCTGCATTTTAGAAGTTCTTTTTGGCTCATCGATTAGCGGATCCGGGACTTTAGTTGGTGAATCAGCTCAATTCATAGCGCCAATTATGAATCTTTTTAGCGAAAATTTAAGCATAGAGGGTATTTGGATTATGGAGAAGGCATATCCACAATGGTTTGGTGCTACTGCATATAATTCTATTGATGCATTAACTAACGACTCTGTATGCTCAGCCGTTGCCATAACCAAAGCAGCTGCTTTTAAAGGGAAAGGCATTGTTTTCTTGCACAAAGGCGCATATCTAATAAAAAATTCAATAGAATTACTTGATGGTATTTGCCTTGCTGGAGAAAGCCACGATGTTGAGGACGCACAACTTGGCACGATACTATGTTCCGACATAGACAACAGAGAAATGTCTAACAAAAAATATATTATTCGCGCGAATGTCAACGATAATGGACAAGCAAATGTAACTTTTAGGAAGAATATAACTAAAATATCCAATTTAGCCATTGTGAAAAAAGAGCATCCAAACAACCAAAATGGTATTATTAACAACCAATATGGTATTATAACTGGAAGCCCTATAGAAGTTGACCATGTCTTATTTTCCAGATTGGCACAAGCTATAAAGTTCCTAAATAACTATATTGATTTAAAAAGCATTCATGATTGTGTATACCAATCTTCCAGACAATATTCCAATGACGAAGACAGTTATGCTTTTGATTTTGGTGGCCTTGGTGATGCATTACTATTTCAACATAATGCAATTCACAGCACAAGTTATAACAAAGCGATAAGACTAGCAAATTGCGGAGGCGGAGAAATTTCAGCAAACATTATAAATTCTAATGTCTACATAATCAACTGCAAGGGTATTTCTCTGCGTTCAAATCATTTAGAAAAAGGTTCAATTGTAAAACTCGAAAGGTCGTGCGCTTCATTATCAAATAATTATTTTTGGATTGGAGAAGAACCTGTTTTGCAAATTATTGGGACAAAGAGCTACGATATGTCGTTTATTTCTTCTAATAATGACACTTTCGTTTTTTACGACACAGACCACTACAAGATATCGAATGAAGCTATAACCAACGATGTTTTAAAAACACCTTACGAGATCTCCATAGACCAATTTTCAATAATCAACCTACATAATTTGAAAAGGTGCTCACATCGAGCGAACAACTTCGGTGTTATTTACCCATGCGGAATAGCCATCGAAAAAACAGAATTCACTTTTCATTCTAATGGCACTGTCAGTATCCAAAACGCACCTCTTAATTCTTTCAATAACTATTCTTACGGGCTGTCTTCAAATTGTACAATTGGTCCTAATTACAAAATCACTGCATTTTTCAAAAATAACAAATTACAAACACAACCATTTGATGTTGGGATTATGCAGAATAGCGACGTTATTTGGCTCAATGATGATAACACTAATAAGACTTACTATTACAAGTATAAATTTCAAATCTTTTACGACAAAACCAGACAAATTGTCCAAGGAGGCGTTAATTTCCTTAAAGATGTAAAATATCGGTCATCTGATGGGTATTTTAGCGCAGCTCATCAAGGCCCAGGAGCATTGATAATTTTAATAAATTATAATGAGAATTATATGCTTCGATTAGTAAGATACAAATATGACCAAACTCCTACAAATGATAATAGCTCGTCAAGTAATTTAATAAAAACTGAATTCGTTGACATTCCTATTCATTCTGCAAAATATTTGTATGACAATGGCATTAGTATATGTGGTTACGAATGGAAGGATGCTACAAATGAAAATTTATTAATATCCGGAGACAGTAATATAGAATCATTTGAATATCATAATGAAAGTTTTCAAGCAATTGTTGGTACTTCATTTTCAAACAGCAATAATTGGGAAACCGGCGATATAATTTTTAAAACAGATAATACAATTATTATAAAATAATACGACTATGAATCTAAAAACATTATTCACATGGAAGCGAGTTGCAATCGGGGCTACGGCTTTGTGGTTCTTGCTTCAAGTAGTGCTTATCGTTGTGTTTTGGGACGTTGCACAACGAAGCGACCAAGGTCTATACATGAAAATGGCTACCGAATGTTTCGAGAAAGGCGTTTGGTATCCCGACGTCGACAGCATCTATACCTCATATATTTGGGCTCCCGGACTCATCAATTTCTTCATTCTGCAGCTCAAATTATTCGGCACGCTGAAGGCGAATTTCTTCCTCAACTTGCTGATGAACGTCGGCATTTTGTGGAACGTGTGGTATCTATCGAATCGCTTTTTCAGTCGTCGCACAGCTTACATTGCCGTTACGCTATTCTGCTTGATGTATTCTAACGTAATGGTCGTTCTGCCTGCGGGAACCGAAGTGCCGTTCCTCTTTCTGTCGATTACGGCGCTCACGCTTTCGCTGCAACCGAGACTGCGTTGGATTGCCTTGGCAGGTGTGCTTTTGGCATTCGCCAACTGGGTACGCCCGCTGATTGTAATCTTCGTCCCGGTAATTTTGCTGTATTTTTGGCGGCACAAATCGCGGTGGACATCCTACGTTGCCTTGCTGGCACCTATCGTGCTGCTGAGCATCGGTTTCGGCTTGTTGGCGCAACGCCAAATGGGATATTTCGTCTATCAATCGACCACGTCGGGCATCAACCTGATAATGACCGCCAACGACAAAGCCTACGGCGGCGTGGCTTCTTCGCTCTGCAACGACTCGACGTCGACGTGCTACATCAAAGACGTTGAGCGCTACACGTTTGCCGAGCGCGACTCCATTCGCAAAGCCCGCGCCATTGAGTGGATTAAGTCGCACCCCGGACGTTTTGCCACGCTATACGTGATGAAACTCGCCGGACTGTATGTCGAGGATTCGTGGCCCGAACGCCCGATTATCGGCGGCGACGGGTTTGTCGACAAAGCCGCCCACGGCGGAGCCGACAAGGCGTCGATTGTCAAGCGCGTGTGGAATATGTTCTACAAGTCGATGGTCTACTATGCCGTACTGCTGATGTTTGTCATTGCCGTCATTAAGCGCCGCAAAGACATCCTGACCGACAAAGGCTACCTGCTCTTGCTACTGCTGCTGGGTACGCTATCGACGTGCATTTTCTCCGTCTCGCCGCGCTACCACTATCCATTCTTCTTCGCCGCCATCATCTGGGCTGCCTATTGGCTCGATTTGAAAACCGCCAAACCCGTAAAAGCATGATTCGCAACATCGTTCTACTGCTCAGACCGCACCAATGGTTGAAAAACGGATTCGTCTTTCTGCCGCTGTTTTTCAGCGGGCAACTGTTTGTCGCTGATACTCTGTCGGCGACGCTCCTCGCGTTTGTTGCGTTCTGCTTCGTTGCAGGCAGCATCTACTGCATCAACGACATTATCGACGTCGAAGCCGACCGCCGGCATCCCAAGAAATGCCGCCGACCCATTGCCTCCGGAGCAGTCAGCACGGCTGCCGGTTGGACACTTGCCGCAATCTGTTTGGCTGTTTCGTTTACCACAATCTACTTCATCGGCGAAGGTTGGACAAAAGTTGCCATCGTTATCGGCGTCTACTTCGTTATGAACATCGCCTACTGTTTGAAACTCAAGCAAATAGCAATCGTCGACGTGTTTATCATCTCTATCGGCTTCGTGCTGCGCATCTTTGTCGGCGGCTTTGCTACGGGCATCTACATCTCGCACTGGATTGTGCTTATGACGTTCCTGCTTGCACTGTTTTTGGCACTTGCCAAGCGCCGCGACGATGTGGCTATCTACGAACAGACCGGCGTGCTGCCTCGCAAAAACGTTGCAGCCTACAATCTCGAATTTATGAATCAAGCAATCGGCTTCGTTGCTGCCATCACGATGGTGTGCTACATCATGTATACGGTTAGCAGCGAAGTAGTTGCAAGATTCCAGGGGGGGGGCAATTATCTCTATCTGACCTCGATATTCGTCCTTGCCGGAATTATACGCTATCTGCAAATTACGATTGTTAATGTCGGCAGCGGCAGCCCGACAAAGGTGCTCATCCGAGATAGATTTTTGCAGATTTGTCTTGCCGGTTGGGTTATTGCGTTCTTGATTATAATCTATATCTAAAGATTGAAGAAGATGGAAAATCGTCCGACAGTAGCAGCGTTCGACTTCGACGGCACGCTCACCGTGCGCGACACGCTGTTTGAGTTCATCAAATTCGTTTGCGGCACCGGTCGACTGTATGCCGGATTGGCATTTTGCTCACCCGTTTTGGCGGCATATGCGCTACACCTTGTGAGCAATTCGTACGCCAAGCAGCATCTGTTTGCGTGCTTTTTCAAGGGTATGAAATATGAACGGTTTTGCCGTCTCGGCGAAGAATTCGCTCGGCGCGTCGACGAAATCGTGCGTTGCGAGACTGTCGAAGCGCTACGCCGACACGTTGCCGAGGGCGACCGCACATACGTCGTCAGCGCAAGCATCGAAGAATGGGTACGCCCGTGGTGCACGTCGGCAGGCGTCGAGCCCAACCGTGTACTGGCGACTCGCGTAGAAGTCGTCGACGGTCATCTTACGGGACGCTTCAGCACGAAAAATTGCCACGGCGCGGAGAAAGTGCGGCGACTGCTCGAATGCGAGCCCAACCGAGCCGACTACGTGCTCTACGCCTACGGCGACAGCCGTGGCGACCACGAAATGCTTCAACTTTCCGACTTTCCGAAATGGGTAAAATAACGAAAACAACCGTCGGCGAGGCGTTGCGCTTCTGCATTGTCGGCGCAACAGCCGTGGCTATTCAGTATGGCGTCTACCTGCTGCTTCTCTCCGCGACAGGACACAATACGGCTTTCGTCGTCGGCTACCTGGTGAGCTTTGTGTTCAACTTTTTTTCGACCGTGTTTTTCACATTCAGGACAAACCCGAACCTACGCAAGGCATTAGGCTTTGCGCTGAGTCACGTTGTCAATTTTGTTCTGCAATGGGCACTGCTACTGCTCTTCATTCACGTCGGCGTGCCGAAGAACCTGGCAATGATACCGGTGTTTGCCATCTGCGTGCCGACAAATTTCTTACTTGTGCGGCACTTCGTAAGAGACTAATATGCAGTTATTTCTGCAACAGCGAGTCGATGCGCTGATGCAATTCGTCGTCGGTGATTAGTCCCATCGAGCCTTGCGGGTCGCCGTTGACCGGGATGAACAGCAGTACCGGAATAGACTGAATGCCGAAAAGTTGCGCCAACTCGGGCACTTTGTCGATGTCCACCTTGTAGAAATCCACCTTGCCGGCATATTCGTTGGCAGCCTTGTCGACGAGAGGCGACAGAGCGCGGCACGGACCGCACCAAGTGGCATAAAAGTCAATAACCGCCGGGCGTTCGCCTTTGAATTTCCACGTCGTAGTGTTGACGTCGCATATCTTTTCGGAGAACATTTCAAGGTTCATCTCCGTCGGCTCGACAACATTCGCAGTCTCTTCGGTAGCGGTTTCGGTCTTCGTCTGCGCGCATGCGCTGATGGCAAAAAATACCGCAAACAATAATACAATTTTCTTCATGTCAGATTCATTTTTTTGCAAAAATAGCAAATATTTTCTAGATTTGCTATATTCGCGAGTCAGCTTATGTGTACGTCGGCGATGTCGGGTGCGCAGAGCAAAGCAATAAGACTTACCGATATAATTGAAAAATAGCGGCTGTTTTAGCCACAAAAAACAGCCTTGCAAAAACATAGCAATTTTTTGGGAATCAAAATATTGGCGAAAACGGAGCATTCCCACCCATTCGAATGGTTCAATCCATTCACTTATG
>JBJEDP010000168.1:0-5876 GCA_051872175.1 Candidatus Limisoma sp. | reverse complement strand
ACCCTCAAACCATACAACAAAAACAGAGCATCTGCAACGCGCAGGTGCTCTGTTTGCGTATTCGTAATCGAGCAATGAACCGGATGGTATCTATATGTCTGAATATCAGCAGGGCATGCTCTCGCCTACCCGGTCGCAGCAAGCCGCGACCCTTCTATGTAGATAATTAGCATAATACACCACAAATGATGCCAACCCGCGGTAGGGTCTGCTATCACAACCAAGCCTCTCCACTATTTGCCAAGTTCTATCACTTCGAGGTCTTTGATAGTGCCGGCGTCGAGGGTGAGTTTGACGAGCGTTCTGACGGCTTGCCAACCGTAGACTCCTGCTGCTCCGGGGTTGATGTGCAGTGTGTTGAGGCTGTGGTCGTACATCACTTTGAGTATGTGGCTATGTCCGGCTACAAAAATGTCCGGGCGGTTGTTCTCGATTCTGAATCGAATGCCGGGCGCGTATTTGCCGGGATAGCCACCGATGTGTGTCATCATCACTTTGACGCTTTCCGTGGTCCACGTCTTGAGTGTGCCACAGGTGCGGCGTGTCGTGGAGTCGTCGATATTGCCTGCAACGGCTACCAGCGGAGCAATTTCGCTGAGTCGGTCGATTATTTCGTTTGAGCCGATGTCGCCGGCATGCCATATCTCGTCGCAGTCGGCGAAATGCTTGGCGTAGCGTTCGTCCCAGTAGCCGTGGGTGTCGGAGAGTATTCCTATTCGTTTCATACAGCAAAGGTACTAAAAATTTCTGATGTCGACATAAAACGAGCGCCGACTCGGTTGATGGGTCGGCGCTCGATGGTCGTATAAACTATTTTATTTATCAAGACCTTTGTCGCGGAGGAGTGCAGCGGCGTCGGGACGGTGTCCGGCGAAGCCTTCGTAGAGGGTCATCGGGTCTTCGTCGTTACCCGACTCGAGGACGTGTTTGAGGCGTGCTGCTGTTGCGGGGTCGAATACGTTGCCGGTTTTTTGGAACACTTCGAAACCGTCGCAGTCGAGCACTTGTGCCCAAATGTAGGTGTAGTAGCCTGCTGCATAGCCGTCGCTGCTGAAGATGTGGTTGAAGTAGGTCGAGCGGTAGCGGAACGGGATTTGTTCGGGCATGCCGAGCTGTTCAGCCACTGAGCGCTCGAATTCGGCGGCGTTAACGCCTTCGAGGTCGGTAAGTTGATGCCATTTCAGGTCGAGTAGGGCAGCGCCTACGAGTTCGGTGTTGGCGAATCCTTGGTTGAATTTGCTCGATTCGATGAGTTTGTTGACGAGTGCATCGGGGATAACTTCGCCTGTGCGGTAGTGGCGTGCATATTCTTTGAGCAGTTCGGGCTCAAACATCCAGTGCTCGTGGAGTTGTGAGGGGAATTCAACGAAGTCGCGGTCGACGTTGGTTCCCGCGTTGCCTTTATACTGTGAGCGAGTGAGCATGCCGTGCAAGCCGTGTCCGAATTCGTGGAACATGGTTTCTACTTCGTCGATTGTCAGCAGCGAGGGTGAGTCGGCGGTCGGCTTGGTAAAGTTGCCCACGTTGTAGACAATCGGGCGAATGTCTTTTGTTCCGTTTGCCTCTTGGAATACAAACATCCAAGCGCCTTGGCGTTTGCCGCGACGTGCGTAGTAGTCGGTCATAAATGTTGCAAGGTGCTTCGATTCGGAGTCGAGCACTTCGTATACTTTTACGTCGGGATGGTAGACGGGTGCGTTGTCGACTTCTTTGAAGGTGATTCCGTAGAGACGTTCTGCCATTTTGAAGATGCCTTGGCGAACGCTTTCGATGGGGAAATATGCGCGTACTTCGTTTTCGTCGAAGTTGAAGCGTTCTTGCTTAACTTTGTCGGCATAGTAATAGTAGTCCCATCCGGCAATTTTGAAGTCGCCGCCGTGACGGTCTACGTAGGCTTGCATGTCAGCGATTTCTTCGTACGACTTTGCCACTGCGGGCTTCCACACCTTCATGAGCAGTTCTTCGGCGGCAGCCGGTGTTTTTGCCATTACGTTGTCGGTGGCATATTCGGCGTAGTTGTTAAAGCCGAAGAGTTTTGCTTTCTTGGTGCGGAGGGTGAGGATTTGGTTGATTAGTGCTTTGTTGTCGTTCTCTTCGCCGGTGTTAGCCAGGTTGATGTATGCGGTGAAAAGGCGTTCGCGAAGTTGGCGGTTGTCGCAGTAGGTCAGGAAGGGCAGACGGCTCGGTGCTTGGAGCGTGAAGACCCATTTGCCGGGCATTCCGGCTGCTGCGGCTTCTTCGGCAGCTACGTCGATGCTCGATTGAGGCAGTCCGGCGAGGTCGGCTTTGTTGTCGACGACTAGCTTCCAGTTGTTGACGCCTTTAACGATGTTGTCGCCGTACTTTTGGTTGAGTTTTGACAATTCTTCGTTGATTTTCTTTAGCTCGGCTTTCTTTTCGTCGGAGAGCAGCGCACCGTTGCGCACGAAGCTTTTGTAGTATTTCTCGAGCAAGCGCTTTTGCGGCGTTGTGAGGTTGAGCGATTCTCGGTTGTCGTAGACGGTTTTGATGCGAGCAAAGAGTTTTCCGTTCATCATAATTTCGTCGCTGTGGCTCGAAAGCATCGGAAATACCTCGGTGCCGATTTTTTGCATGTGAGGCGTCGACATTGCTTCGTAGATGCTGTTGAAAGCCAGGCTGACGTTTTCGAGGAGTTGCCCGGCATTGTCGAAAGCTACGATGGTGTTTTCGAACGTTGCGGTTTCGGTATTGTCGATGATTGCCTGAATTTCTTTGTTGTGTTGCTCCATGCCGGCTTTGAGTGCGGGCATATAGTCGTCTTCGGCGATTCGCTCGAATGGTGGGATGTTGAAACGAGTGTTGTAGTCACTCAAGAAAGGATTTGTTGCATTCATATTCGCTGCAATTGCCAGCAAGCCTGCCGTTAGCAAGGTCGTGGCGGTTAGTTTTGTTTTTTTCATACTTTATATGTTTATTTGTTGTGATTACTGAATACTGCTGTCACACTGTGATGGTCGGAGGCTTTCGACGAGCCGACGCGGCACGCTGTGACTTTGACCAGTCGGTCGTCGTAGAAGATGTTGTCGATTCTGAAGTAGAAGCGATTGCGGTTGTACGTGTGGGCATAGCCGAGTCCGGCATCGCTGTAGGCATCGCTGTAGTCTCCTTTTGCCGTGAGGTAGGAGTAGGTGTAGGGCGGGTCGTTGAAGTCGCCGCAGATGAATAGCGGCGTGTGTGGCGACGCCGTGCGCAGGCTGTCGGCGATGCTCTTGATGAGGCGTGCTTGCTCGGCGCGTTGTCGGTCGGCTTTGAGCAGCTTGTTGAGCAGGTGCGAGCGTACGCCTTTAAGCGTCTGTTTGTTCGTCCCGGTTTGCGTCAGGTCCATATAGAGCTGCTTGTCGTCGTTGGTGAGCCCTATCGACTCCATGTGGGTGTTGATAATGTAGATGTCGCCGCCCAATCCGGATGTCTTGTATGCTTCGACGTAGAAGTAGTCGCCGATACTTTTTTCGGTGATAATGCCGGCGGGGCGCTTCGAAAAATAGCCCACGGTGTAGCGGTGATTGCTGAAGTGTACGTACGGATATCGTGCGCAGAGTCGTGCAATGCGGTCGGGGTCGGCATGCCGACTGCGCAGCGCGTCGATGGTTGTGCCTTCTTGGATGCACACAAAGTCGGCATTCTTCTCCATTATCTCGTCGATGATTGCGCTCTTCGTGTCTTCTTCGCCGGCAAAACCTAACGTGTTGTAGGTCGTCAGCGTGTAGCTGCCTTTCTCGCTTTGTGCCTCTTCGATGTCGTTGAAGTGGATGGGCACGAAGGTATATATCTGCGGTATGGTTGCGAACCACGAGCAGATGGTGATGAGCATCAGCCGGCGGTGCCGGACCACCCAAAACAGCAACGTGGGTACGGTGGCTGCCAAAAAGAGCGGATACGCCATCGGCATCAGGGCGAGATAGCTCGCCGAATTGGGGTCGACATAGCCGATATACGATGCAGTGAGGTAGAGTGCCACCACAAAAATGTTGATGGCGAGCAGTATCTTCCAAATCAAGCCGAACTCCGGCTTGTCGCTCTTTTTGCGCTTACCTCTTTTATCGTTTCTCATTTCAACTTCTTGCTAAGTTCTATCAAACGCATTTTGTCGCGGTCGCTAAGCGACGCAAATCCCGACTTCTTGACGCGTATCAATAGTTCGTCGAGCTGACGTTCCGCCTCGGCGCGATCGATGGTCGGACGTGCGTTCGCACGCTTAATTGTAGGTGCTTGTCGCCGACGCTTGCTTGCCAATGCGCATGCCGCACCGCTGACAATACCCCCGACGTGTGCCGCCAGGCTGCCAATGTTGGTGGGATTGGTGGTCAGCAACATCAGTCCGACGATTATCAGCGCAATCCACTTGATTTTGACCGTCCCAATCAGCCAAAGGTTTAATCGGTAGTCGGGAATGCGCACCGCCGTGGCGGCAATGATGCCGAACACCGATGCCGATGCGCCGACAAGTCCGGCAGAGGCTATCGGTGCAAATGTGCTCGTCGCCAAATATGCCGCAGCACCGCCGACGCCGCATATAGCATACAGCCACACAAAACGGCGCTCGGTAGTGAAGTCGCGAAGGATTATGCCGAACCAATACAGCCAAAGCATATTAAACAGCAGATGCACTACGTTGTAGTGGGTCAGCATATACGTCAGCAACGTCCACGGACGATGGCACAACTCGCCTATCGTGGGCGGCAACTCGAGCTGATACAGCAAGTCAAACCGGATGTCGGTAAAGCTCGTAAGCAATGCGTTGACTCCGAGCATCACGCACACAGCAACGTTGACAACTATCAGCCACGTTACTGCCGATAGTCGCGAAAACTTGCCTTTTATCCTAATATTTGTTGCCACCGATAATGCCTTTCTTTCGCCAAATCAAAATTATCAACAAGCCGACAAGCATACCTCCCAAATGCGCAAAATGGGCAATGTTGCTCATCACACCGCTTACACCGAACACCAACTCAAGCACTCCGTAACCGATAACGGCATACTTCGCTTTGATGTCAAAAATGAAGAAAATGCTGAGTATCTCGTTGGGATACATCATACCGAACGCCAGCAGGATACCGAATACGGCACCCGAAGCGCCGACTATCGGCGTGTTAATCAGCAGATTCATCTCTGCCATGTTGGGCTCAACGTAGTTTTTCGCCTGACTGAGCACGCTGTAGCCCTCGCGATAGACGGTCTCTACAACATCCCCCGGCAGGGCGCTTGCTATCGAGGCTATCTCGAAACGCATTATCAGCAATTGTATCATGGCAGCACCGATTCCCGTCGACATATAATAAAACAAAAATCGCTTTCCGCCGAGTGTCTGCTCCAAAATCTGCCCGAACATAAACAACGAAAACATATTACAGAATATGTGCGCTATGCCGTGCGTGTCGTGCATAAACATATACGTTACAATCTGTGTCGGTAGGTAGTCGGGCGAGGCAAAATAGTGTAATCCCAGATACCGACTGAAGTCAAAGTCACTAATGTGATACGCTGCAGTCGAAATTATCCAAATTACGAAATTTGCCAATATCAAGTGTCTCGTTACCGGCGATATAAAACCTAAAAATTTATTACTCATTGTTCTTTTGTTCTTAATTTGCGTTCATGTTTAGTCCTTGTTACAATAATATTCTCGCAAAAATAATTCAAAATTTACACATTATAAAATAAAACAACACAAAAACCCGCAGCGAATTCCCGTTTTTGTCCGTTTTTTGTAATTCCGGAAGGAAATAACAAATTTTTTCGAAAATTTTCTTTACTGCTATTTTGTTGTATTTCAGTTATTTGTAGAAAAGGCTGAAAATTTAACACAAAAAAGTTGTAAAAAAGTTTGGTAGGGTGGAGGATTTGCTATACCT
>JBJEDP010000167.1:0-5905 GCA_051872175.1 Candidatus Limisoma sp. | reverse complement strand
GAGGGAGAGAGGCACGGTCGGGTTGTAGCTGTCGATGCTACGGATTTCTTCGGGCAGAGGGAGAGGCGAAACGCCGCCGATGTTGTATCCGGCGCGGAGTTCGATTTCCCAATTGCGAAGCGACGCGTTGATGAGCGCTTGCGTGCGGCTCACTTGAGCCGACAGCGTGGTTGCAGCGGCTATGGCTACGATTGCAGTGATGATATATCGTTTCATTGTGTTCGTTCGGATTTTAGTGATACAATTTGAGGTCTTTAACGTCGAGTATGCTACCGACAGCGCCTTCAAATTGGTCGCCGTCGACGCTCGAAGAAATAACAATACCTATTTTATATTTTCCCATAGCAACGTCGGAAGGGTTAATCGCGGGAGCATTTGCGGCTGCTTCGAAGGGCACGTCGAAAGTCACCCATTCGTCGCTGACGTGAGCGTCTTTGACCATTGCAATCGACACCAAGTTGGGGTGCTCGAAGTTGTTTATGTGGATTTCGCCGTCGATATAGTCGACTCGAGTTGCTTCGTTGCCTGTTTCGGCGAGGTAGAAGATGGCGTAGATGGAGAACATATCTTGCTTGCCTTCAACGACTTTGCCGCTTTTGTCGGTAAAGACTTCGCCGCGTTTGTAGCGATAGGCGCCGCTGAAGTGCGTCGGGTTGTAGCGGTAGGGCTCGCCGAATTTAGTTGCGCCGCGCGGGCTCTTGATAGCCAAGCCGAGGTCGAACATACCTTGGAAGAGGTTGCCGGCAGCGATTGGCATTTTGACGGTTTTGCCGAACGAGCCTGTCGAACGCGTTTCGAGGCGAAGGAAAGTCGGCACGGCGGGCGTACCGTCTTCGTTGACGAAGTAGGTCGTTCCGTCGGTTACGTTCAAACGCGTCTGAACCGTTCCTGCCACGTCAACATCGTAGAAACCTTTGTCTTCGCCGTAGACGGGCACTGTCGGGAAGAATTCCCAGATATGCGGCTGATATTTTGCCGGGTCTGTGCCGTATTTCTCTTTAGCTTTGACGTCGGCAACACCGCAGAGCACGTAGCCCGGGTTGCCCGAAGCCCAAGTCATAACCACTTCGTTGTCGGCGTCGAGCTCAGTAAGGATGGCGTATTTGTTGTTCGGGTCGAGACGATTGTTGTTGTAAGAATATTCCGAGGGAATCTCTTTTTGGCTGACTCTTACCGGATAGCTTTTCGACCATTTACCGTCTTGAGAAGTCACCGTATAATATATAATGTGGTCTTTAGCGTTAAGGAAGTCTTGGATGCTACCGCTTGCCGGCTCGATAGTAGCGCCTTCGGTGATAGTGAATTCCGGCGCGATTTTCGAGATGTCGACGTCGGGGCGAATTTTCATCGATACGGTATAGTTATCGATTTTAACAGCCTCGACGAGGATGTCGTCGGGCACGATGCATTCCAAGATGTCGCACTCCGTGTTGGGCGCCTCGTCTTGGATGCACGAGTTGAGCAACAGCATGCCGCATGCCACCATTGCTATTCGTTCTAAGATTTTTTTCATATTCGTCAATTTCGTATTATTTTCGTATAATTCGGCTGCAAAGTTAGTGTAAATATTTGTAAAAATAGTCAAATTGCTTATTTTTTTGAAGCCGACGTTCGCACCCATCCGCTGCAGAAAGTGAGTGCACGGATTATGCACGCCTATTAGTATGCATTATTCATACCATTGTTATTTAGTCCTCAGTAACGGAACGGTGTGAATAATGCAGGATAAAATAGTAACTGCTACATTTACTCAGCCATTGTAACTTCGCGATGAAGGCGCTCCGACAAGTCTTCGAAGGTAATTCCTTCGGGGACTTCGCCGGCTGCCAACTCGTTCGCTACTTTCGACAAGCATACGGCGCCGATTGCAGCCATTGTCGATAGGTTCAGCTCTTTAGCAATGTAATTGGTGAGCTTTATCAGTAATTTTTCGATTTCAAGTTTGTCTGTAATCATCGGTCTAATATTAATTGGTTTATTCCTTTTTCGGTGCAGAAGCAGTACTGAATGTATTCTGAACCGGGATACTTCAGTTGCTTAGCCAGCTTAGCCAAATTTGCTTCGTGGGTGTAGGCATCGCCGTAGTTTCGTCTATATTCTAATAGTAAAGCATCCACGCGCGAGTCGGCGACTGGTCCGATTACAATATCGTATTCATGCTTAAATGTGATAGGCTGTTCCCTTTCTCTGTTTCTAAGAACGAAGAGAGCCCATTCAGCTGTTCTGCCATCGAATTTCTTTATTCTCACATCTGCAGGGCATTTTGAAGGATAGAAAATGAACGGTGATACTTCCGGACTTCCTACTCCCATAATGGCAGTTGTTCTTTGTGCCATAGCAACGGCGCGTTTATAATCCTTTGTAAGATAGAATCCGCGGCCAAAGTCTTTAAAGTCTTTGCTCTTTGACAAGTCTATCTTGGTTATTAGTTGGTTGCTGCCGTGATAAAGAATCATAAACGTCCACCATTATTTGCACATACCCGAGCAACGTCGTTGACAATCTCAGAGTTGCTAAGAGTCTTCTCGATGTCTTGATAGCGCTGCAGGAAATCCATTCCTTTAAAAATAAGGATGTAGTTGTATGCTTGACTTAGTGAAATCTTTTTTTCGTCGGCAAAATTTTTTATCACCGACATTGTAAAGTCGCTCGTGTCTTGGTTATAATTGTTGTCGTCGACTACGCTGATTTGTAATGCCGAACCCATCTTGCCAAGAATGAATGATGCTACCTCAGGTGTTATTGGTGCGCCGTGCTCTATCTTCGACACGCGTGATTCCTTAAGCCCTATGAGTTTCCCGAGCTGTGATTGTGTAAGTCCTTTTTTCTTACGTTCCTCGCGGATTATCATCCCTAAACTTTTGTTTTCCATATCTTTTTCCTCCTTTATTTTTGGCAAAGATAAATAAAACTTTCCAAATTTGGAAAGTTTCGTAGGGAAAAAGCTAAGCAAACAAAAAGAGGTTGCCGGTGGCAACCTCTTCGTAGCGGGATCGAGAATTGAACTCGAGACCTCCGGGTTATGAATCCGACGCTCTAACCAACTGAGCTATCCCGCCTTTTGCGAGTGCAAAGATACGCCTATTTTTGTTTTCTACCAAATTTTTATTCCACAATTTCGTAAATTATTTTTTAACTGCCTGTAAGTGTGAAGATTATGTAATCTGTCAAATACTTTTAACACCAAATATTTTGAAAACCCTACATTTATGACTACTTTTGCGACGTGATTCGCAGGTTTCCCCGCGGGGAATTAATTGGGAATCGGGTGAAAGTCCCGAACAGTCCCGCTGCTGTAACTCCGTAAATCGTTGAGCGACAATCGCGTCACTGGCAATGCGCCGGGAAGACAGCCGCTCTTG
Organism: Candidatus Limisoma sp.; assembly: GCA_051872175.1. Lineage (GTDB taxonomy): Bacteria > Bacteroidota > Bacteroidia > Bacteroidales > Muribaculaceae > Limisoma. The sequence goes on along the minus strand of JBJEDP010000167.1, from coordinate 2,543 downwards.
GAGAAGTCAGAAGACCAGCCTGTGGAATCGTCGTAAGTGCTTGCGAGGATTGAGCCGATGACACTTCTTTTTTGCGTCTTCTCTTTATTACATCCTTTTCGCACGTACTTGCCTTAGATAGAGAAGGATGAAACTGAAACAACTCATATTACCGATTTTGCTACTTGCCGCGACGACAGCGTGCGAGCGCGACGATGTGCTCGTCGAGTCGGAGGCTTCGCATGTGACGGTGCCGACGTTTACCGACGTCGACGGCTTTTACCTGCTCAATGAGGGTAATATGGGCGAAAACAAGGCGTCGCTCGACTGGTTTGACGCCGCCGAAGGTACGTACTATCGCAACATCTATGCCGAGCGCAACCCTAATGTTGTCAAAGACTTAGGCGACGTGGGCAACGACCTGCTCATCTACCGCGACCGACTTTATGCCGTCATCAATTGCTCGCATAAGGTGGAGGTGATGAGGGCAGACGACGCCGTACGCATTGCCAAAATCGACATCCCCAACTGCCGTTATGCCGTGGCTGCCGACGGCTTCGTCTACGTGAGCAGTTATGTCGGACCCGTGCAGATTGACCCGCACGCACCGCGCGGTGCCGTCTTTAAGGTCGACGCCGAGACGCTCGAGGTTGTCGGCTCGGTCGAGGTGGGCTACCAGCCCGAACAGATGACCATCATCGGTAATCGCCTCTACGTAGCCAATTCCGGCGGCTATCGCGTGCCCGACTACGACAACACGGTGTCGGTCGTCGACCTGGACACGTTCGAGCCGGTCGATATTATCGTTTTTGACAATGCATCCAACTTTCATTGCCTCACCAACGACCGACAGGGACGGCTCTGGCTGTCGTCGCGCGGCGACTACTACGGCGAACATTCCGACCTCTACGTCGTTGACCCGATTGGTAAGAAAGTCGTCAAAGAGTTCAATCTTCCCGTGGCGGATATGTGGGTCGACGACGATAAACTCTACGCGCTGAGTTCCGAATTCAGTTTCGTCGAGGGCGAAGGCTCGACCGACTTTGCGGTAATCGATATGAACACAATGGACGTCGTCGACCGCAACTTCATCCACGACGGCACCGACGCCAAGATGAAGCGCCCGTACACCGTTGCCGTCGACCCGATTTCGAAAGACATCTACGTCGGCGATGCCAAGCTCTACGTCGTTTCGGGTACACTCTACTGCTTCGGCGCCGACGGCGTGCTGAAATGGAAAAATTCTACCGGGCAGATTCCCGGCGCTATCGCTTTTAAAGGAAAGAAAATTAATGACTATGAATAAGATACTTTATATTGCACTTTTTACCGCATTCGGGGCGTCAGCCGTGAGTCCCGTGCACAACCGCGTTGTCGACTATTCGCCGGCGCCGGGGCAGTTTATCAACCTTTTGCCGGAATGGGAAGAAGGCGACGACGCCAAGGCAATGGCAGACAAGGCGTTGCAGGCGATGACCGTCGACGAGAGCATCATCTCGCTCGGAGGCTGGGGCGGCTCTGTCACCGTCGGTTTTGAGCGCACCATCGTCAACGTGCCGGGCAAGCGCGACATCTACATCGAGGGCAACTCGTTCTCTAACGGTACGGCAAACGCCGGAAGTGCCGAGCCCGGCGTGGTTTGGGTGGCATACGACATCAACGGCAACGGCGAGCCCGACGACAACGAATGGTTCGAAATTGCCGGAAGCGAGTATGGCAATTCGCAACACAACTATCGCGCGACCTACACACGTCCTGCGTCGACGTCGGAGGCTATCGGCTGGACCGACAACTACGGCGGTAGCGGCACAATTGACCGACTTGTATTCCATAAACAAGACTATTGGCCGCTTTGGGTCGATGCGTCGACGCTGACTTTCGACGGCATTCGGTTGCCCGACAATTCTGAGAATCAAGGCACCGAGTCGGAGCCTTACTACGTGTTGACGGCGTTCGACTACGGCTATGCCGACAATCAGCCGAACCTCGACGACAGCGGCAACTATAACGAAGGCGCAAAAATCGACATCGACTGGGCTATCGACCGCGACGGCAACGCGGTGCGCCTGCCGGGTGTCGACTTTGTGCGCATCTACACCGGCATTAACCAATTCAACGGCTGGATTGGCGAATGTAGCACGGAGGTGGGTCGCGTTATGAACGCCCACATAGTCAGCCAAGGCAATACGGAGGTGGTCGACGAATCGATTACGGTCGATGCGAAACTGCTTGCCGACTTCCTCGATAAATACGGCGAAAACGGTGGCGCTGAGGCGCTTACGACCGACGACATGCGCATCTATCTGACCCCGTCGGGCGTGCTTCGCTTTACCCTCGTGTCGCCCGCAGTGCTTAACGTCTACGACTCGCTCGGCGCTCGACGCCTGTCGCAACGCTTCGGCGTGGGTGCTCAACAGGTCGACCTTTCGTCGCTGCCCCGCGGCGTTTATGTCGTAGCAGTCGGCAAACAAACGCAAAAAATTATGGTAAATAAAAGATAAACAATAGACAAACATTAAAGCCGGGTTGGGAGCAATCCCACTAAGAGGGAATCGGGTGAAAGT